>JBDUBZ010000093.1:0-11455 GCA_040003745.1 Terriglobia bacterium | reverse complement strand
CCGTGCGACCTGCGGTTGAACAGCCGTGCCGCGGCCCACCAGATCCCGATGGGCGGGAGCGATTGCTCTTATGGCATGTCACTTCCGCACGAGGGGCTCGATTACCAGCGGACGCTTGAAGAATTCGAAAAATCGTTGTTGACCCAGGCCCTTGCGCGCTCGCGTGGAAATAAGACCGCGGCAGCCTTTCTGCTGCGCATGAAACGAACTACGCTGGCCGCGCGAATGCGCGTGCTTGAAACGCGCCTGCCCCGCCTCGTGGCATAGTATTGCGGGGTCCGCAAATTGACGGCACAACCAAGGTCCCATAGTCAGGTGCAGGCCTGCCTTGTGACTGCCGACTATCCCCGAAACATCCGGCCGGAACCGATTTTCACTCCCGTGCCATTCCGCCCCGCATAGTTACCCATACCGATGAGGAGCCCGACTTTTCGACGCGATACCAAAGACCTGCCCATACAAAACGAATAGGCGCGCAAAGTGCGATGCGCGAAAACCTGAACCCGGGTCCGGCATTCTCCAATTTCCAGATCCCACCGAAATCCTCAGTTCATATATCTGGAGACTCACCTTCGGGACACCGTCAGGGCGCGGGACACCTTCCCAAGTAATCGCAATTCGAGCCTGGGCATACCCAGTGTTAGTGCGGCGCTGTCGGGCGCAATTCCGGCGCGAAGCAATTGCAGCGCCCGCGCGCGCGATGAATGATTCAGGCGGTCGTCCCGCAGAATCTCGTCTGAATTCCGCATGCTTGTGTCGAGGTTCTCTACATGGCGTTTGAGCACATCCATCTGCGCCGCACCGTCGGCCTCCCGCGCCTCGAACTCTTCGCGGATTTGGGCCGCTTCCCGCACGCAGGCGGCCCGGCCACGCCATACAAAAACACTCAGAACGACGCTGAGAAAAAGTGCCATGGCGGCAATAACGACAGCCGGATTCATAATCATTTGTGAGCCGATCCTGTTCTCGATGGCGCATCCGCCATCCCCGATTTCATACGGTCTTCACGGCTCGCAAGCTCCGTGATCCGCACACCGTAGTTCCCGTTAATGACCACCACTTCTCCGCGAGCGATCACGCAATCGTTGACAATCACCTCGACCGGTTCCGACATCAGGCGGTTTAACTCCACAATCGACCCGGTCGTCAGCTTCAGGACCTCGCGAATTTCCAGCGTGGTGCGCCCGAACGAGACAGACACAGGCAACGCAACATCGAGCAGAAGATCGAATGTTTTCGATTGAGAAGGCTCGGGTTGCCTGAACGCCTGGATAGTGACCGGCTCCGGCTGATCGCACAATTCGGTGAGCGGCTTCGTCCAGCCCGCCTTCAGCGTCCAGCTTCCCGCCTCGCAGGAGGCGGTGAAAACCACCCAGTGCAGGTTCTCCGGCTCCCGGTCCGCGCGCTCCGCGTTACCGGACGATACCTCCCGCTTGATTTGCGTGGTAAGAATCGTGCAGAATCCGCCCACCGTCTGTGAAGCGATCTCCTGCCATGTCGACTGGCAGTCTTCTTCGGTGACCGAATCGATACCGGCGGCGGTCAAAGTCAACTGGCCGGCCATAGACCAGAGATCGCGGCCGGCACAAACCCAGAGTCGACCCGAACCGGGAAAGATCGTTTGACCCCAGATGAGTGCGTCCGTCATGTCGGCGGTCGCGGTCCCGTCTTCGACCACCACCTGAAAGTCCTGGCCGGTCATGCTCCCGAGGGACTGCCTGAGCGCTTCCTTCAGGTACTCTTCGATGTTTTCCAAAATAGAGTGCTCGGTCATTTCCTGGGCTCCCCACCGCGGGAGTGTGGCCATTTTTTCCCAATTGAGTTTCGCAGCCGCAACACGGCCTGGGTCTTGATTTGCGAAACTCGCGAGAAGTGAAGCCCCAAAATTTCGCCAATCTCCCGCAAATTCAATTCTTCATAGAAGTAAAGGCTCAGAACCGTTTTCTCGACTTTCGGAATGCCATCGATCGATGAGGCGATCAGCCGCTCCAGTTCACGGCGTTCCAGTTGCAGAGCGGGAGAATCCTCGTCAGGCGTCGACACGTACCGAAGCATTCCGGATGAATCGGACGATTCCGCGCCCTCGCCGGTAAACTCCAGTTCACCGATGTCGAGCGCGGCCACATCGTTGAGGTTTTGGCGATAGACTTCTACGGTCAAGTTCAGCTCGGCGGCAATTTCGGCTTCTTCCGCCACCCGGCCGAGCCGCTGTTCCGCCCGGGCCACTCCCGCTTCGAGCTCGCGCGCCATGCGCCGTTTCAGGCGGGGAGCCCAATCCGATTCACGCAGGCTGTCGAGCATGGCCCCGCGGATGCGAAACTCCGCATAGGTCCGAAGCTTAACGTTTTGTGCGGGGTCGTAGTTGTCGATGGCCGCGATCAAGCCCAGCACTCCGGCAGAGAAAAGATCCTCCAGCATGATTGTGTCGGGCAGACGCTCGTGCAGCTTGCGAGCGATCAGACGCACCTGTGGTATGTGGTCGAGGATCAGTTTTTCGCGGTCGGATTCGCTCAATAGGTCCGCCGAAGAATGGTATGCGGCAGCCGCCAATAGGTCTCCGTTACGCGGCCACCGCGGCCGTCATCACCCTTTCGACACAAACCGCGCGGACCAGAGCGGCGATGTCGGCTTCCTCCAGATTTTCCGGGATTTGACTGCCGGTTCCGGAAAAAACCGACGGCAAGCCGCACCTGATCATTGTCGTAAGCATCGCTCCATAACCCGCGGCCTCATCGAGACCTGTGAAAAGCAAGTGGCCAGGCTTCAGAGGCGAGAAGCGCTCCACTGTCTGAAGCATATCGGCAGTTCTGGCATCCGCCCTTAGGACAAGATGCTTGTCTATTTCCGGGCGGCGGGCCAGGAATCGAGCCCACTCGGATGTTTCGGCGCGGTCGGCGGGCGAGAGGCCCGGCGTATCGATCATAATCAAACCCTTCCAGTCATTGCCCTCAAGGGACAAATGCAACGATTCGAGGGATTCGCACGCCTCGAAAGGGATCCCCAGGATCGCGGCATAGCGGGCCATCGTCTCACGATCGCCAACGCCCTGTGCGCCCGCGCTAAAGATCCGTACCGGAATCTTGCGCCCAAGGGCATATCGAAATGCCAGCTTCACGAGCGAAGTACTCTTGCCGCGGCCGGGCGGGCCTATGAACGCCAATATCCGGCGTTCGCCGGGGTGGGGATCGGCGAACTGCGCCTCGGGGACGCGGCTCATCACCTCTTCCGCCAGGCCTTCATGGCCAACGCGATCCTGCGCGGCGCCCGCGATTTCCCGCGCCAGCGCCGCGTCAAATCCAGCCATACAGAGACGATGCTCACCAGGACTCTCCGGCACCGTCCTGGTGGAATTTCCCGCCATCATTCTGAGCGCGGATATCTGCTGGCGAATCTCTTCGATTTCAGAGAGAGGGCTCTGCCGCGGCGCCGGTGGCGCATCCACGTGCGCGTTGTAGGAAAACGTCACCTCCAGCCGTCCAAACGCCTTCGCCGCCGCGGAGGCCACCTTCGAATTGACCAGCATGGCGTCTTCGCCCAACTCGCGGCGCGCTACTTCGAGGGCCGCCGGAACACTGCTTGCAAAATAGGTTCTGGTCTGCATGCTATTGAATCACTCCAAGAGAATTGACTTTTACTCCCGCGGGAATCTCGCTATGCGCGAGGAAAAACAGGTTGATCAGAGTAGCTTCCACCGCCTGCCGCAGAAAGTAACGGCACGAAGAGCTCGTAATGACCACCGTCGGGGATTCGAGCGCTCCCACCGCGCGGGTAAACCGATCTAAAAGATCGCGAAGGGAATTCGGCGACAGCGCGAGCGAGCTGTTCGATTCCCCGTGCTCAATGCCCGCTTCGACGAAGCGTTCGACCTGCGGATCGAGAAACCAGGCGGTGAGTTCGCCATTCGCGCTCAGGTAGGGCTTCACGACGGAGCGGCGGATCGACTGCCTGACGTAGTCGGTCAACAGCACCGGATTGCGGGTCGAGGGCGCCGCTTCACCCAGCGCTTCAAGAATCGAAACACTGTCGCGGATCGCCACGCGTTCCCGCAGCAGATTCTGAAATACCCGCTGGAGCGTGGCGAGGGGTAGCAGTTTCGGTACCAGATCTTCCACCACTTTGGCGTTCTCCGCGCTCATGCGATCGAGCAATTTCTTTGCTTCCTGGCGGGAGAACAACTCATGGGCGAAGCGCTTGATCAGTTCCGCCAGATGAGTGCTCATCACACTTAACGGGTCGACCACCGTATAGCCCATGGCGCGCACTTTTTCCGATTGCGACGACGGGATCCACCATGCGGGCACCCCGAACGCCGGGTCGTGCGTGGGGCGCCCTTCCGGCGGACGATCGGTAGCGGTGAGAGCAATGGCCAGTTCGCAGCCCAGCACAAGCTCAAAACGTGCGACTTCAATTCCCTTCAGACTGATGGCATACTCGCGGGCTCGCAGCGACAGGTTATCCGTCACGCGCAGGGCTGGGATGATGAAGCCCAGTTCGCCGGCGATCTGTTTGCGAATCCCGGCGATCCGGCGCAGCAACGGCGAATTGGGTCCGTCGGAAATGAACGAAGTCAGACTTACGCCCACTTCCACGGCAAGCGGATCCACACGCAGCAAAGATTCCAGATCTTCCTTCGGCGTTTTCGGCTGCTCGGCCGCCTCATCCCCAGGGGATGCTGGCGCCAGATTGTTCTTCATGCGCCAGGCAATCGCACCCAGACCGCCGCCCATAAACAGAAAAGGAATCTTCGGCAGTCCCGGAAACATAGCAAGGACGATCAGAATGCCGCTGGCCAGCATGAGAGGCTGGGGAGTTCCGAAAATCTGGCGCTGAAATTCCACGCCGAGGCGATTGTCCGAACTGGCGCGGGTCACGATCATAGCTCCCGAGATCGAAATCATCAGTGCGGGAATCACGGTCACCAGCCCATCGCCGATAGTAAGCACCGTATAGGTCTGGATCGCCTTCGAGATATCGAGGCCATGCTGCAGAACGCCAATCAACAGGCCCGCGACGATATTGATGGAAGTGATCAGAATACCTGCCACCGCATCCCGCTGAGTAAACCTGCTGGCGCCATCCATGGCTCCGAAAAATTCGGCTTCGCTGGCCAGGTCTTTGCGGCGGCGGCGGGCGGTCGCTTCGTCGATCAGGCCCGCGTTCAGATCGGAATCGATCGACATCTGCTTGCCGGGCAGCGCGTCGAGCGTAAACCGCGCCGTCACCTCCGAGATCCGGACCGCGCCGTGGTTGATGACCACGTACTGAATGGCGATCAGAACCAGAAAAATTACCGTGCCGACGATGTAGTTTCCACCAACCACGAAGTTGCCGAACGCCTGAATTACGTCTCCCGCGGCCAAAGTTCCCGTGTGGCCGTTCATCAGGATAAGGCGGGCCGAAGATACGTTCAGGGCCAGGCGGAAAAGCGTGAGCAGCAGCAGTGTTGTCGGAAAGACGTTAAATTCGGTGGGCTTCGTGATGTACATGGCGACCATCAGAACCACGACGGACATCATGATGTCGCACACAATCAGAAGATCGAGAACGATGCTCGGAATAGGCGCGATCAGCGCAATAATAATTCCCAGTACCGCGGCTGGGACCGCAAACTCGCTGATCGTCCGGACGGAAATCCGCATCCCGCCCGGTGCGGTTTTCGCGATTGCCGTCGTCATCGCGATTTCACCCCGCTGTGGTTCATCAGCTTGAAAATATAGGCCAGAATCTCAGCAACGGCCCGATACAAATGCGGCGGTATCTCCTGCCCGATTTCCACCGATTTATACAGTGCCTGAGCAAGGGGAGGATTCTCAATAATCGGCACCTGATTTTCAAGTGCCCTCTGGCGAATTCTCGCCGCGAGGAAGTTTTTGCCTTTCGCGACCACTTCCGGAGCCGTCATGGCGCCCTGCTTATATTTAATGGCCACCGCATAGTGCGTGGGATTCACGATGATGGCCGTCGCATTTGGCACTTCCCGCATCATGTTCCTGCGGAGCAGGTCGCGCTGAATGCGGCGCACCCGGGCCTTTGTCTGCGGATTCCCCTCGTTTTCCTTCGATTCGTCGCGAATCTCCTGCTTGCTCATTCTTTGGCGTTTGGAATACCGGGCGCGGTCCCGCGCCAGCATGACGGCGCCGAGCGCAAGCATCACCCAGGAGGCCTTTTTCAGCGCGTCCCCGAGCAGCATCCCGGCGGCGGCGGCGCTGACCCCAATCGGCATCAGGGGCAGGCGCAGAATTTCCGGCAGACGGTCGCGAATCATCGACCACGTCAGCCAGAACATGACAGGAATCATGACCGCCGCCTGCAGAAAATGGGCGATATTGGTGGCGGGCATCTCCTTGAGGCGGCGCGCGGGGTTCAGGTTGCCGAACTTCGGCGCCAGGCGCGCGAAGCTGAATCCAAGGTTGGTGGCCGCCAGATTGACCAGCAGCGTAAGGCCCACCAGAATCGCCCCCAGTATGGCCAGCGGCTTCAACATCATATTCGCGAGCCGTGTGATCAGTGTCAGCAGATCGGCCGGGCTGAGAGAGGACGAAAACGCCTGCAGCAATCCCGTTCTGAGCGCGCGCTGCAGCGACTGAATCCAGGGCGGAAAATATGCCGCCGCGAGAGTGACAAATGCGCAAAACTGGATAGCCGCCACAAATTCGCGGGCGGACGGAAAATCCCCGTCCTTGCGCGCTTTTTGAAGCTTCCGCGGAGTCGGTTGTTCTGTTTTCTGGGAGCTATCCGCCATTTGAGCCGGGTCCGCCTAGTGAGCGCGGAACATCCCCTCCATCAGCCGGATGCACTGCGTCATGATCGATTCGAAAAACTGCGGCTGCAGGGGCAGGGTCGCAGCCAGCAGCACCATCGAGGCCCCTAGTTTTATAGGCATGGTCAGATGCACCAGCTGGATCTGGGTCTGAATGCGGCCAAGCACGGCCAGCGTCGCATCGGCCAGCAGCAGCAGAGCGACAATCGGCGCGGCGAGCCGCAGGCCGGAACTGAAGATGGCCCCCGAGAACTGAATAACGGCCTCGCCCCAGCTCCGGCGAATCGCGAACGATTCGGGAGGGCAAAGCCGCAGGCTGTCCGCCAGGGCGCGCAAGAGCAGCCGGTCGGATCCTGTGGCAAAGAAGAGCAGGCCGGCCGTAATTTGGGCGAGGGTGAGAAGAACCGTCGAATCGGCGCCGCTCGAGGGGTCGACCGTCGACGCAAACCCGAAGCCCGCCTGCAGGTTCACGATCTGGGCGGCGACCTGGAAAACCTCGAGCGTAATCGCCAGCGCCAGGCCGATGGCCGCGCCGATTGCCACTTCACCCGCCAGCCCCGCGACAATGCGTCCCGCCGTCACGGTCTCGGAAACCGGCGACTTCCACTCCGGCCAGAGGATGAGCGTGAACGCCAGGGCGAGCACGATCCTGGTCTGGTCCGGCGCGCCGCGAAAAGAGGCCAGTGGAAGAAATGCAAAGACGCACGAGATGCGCGCCAGCGTGAACAGAAACCCCAGAAGAGTCGCGTAGCTGAACAGCGAATCAGCGTGCATACCGGCTCAGGTTCCCCAGGATGTCTGAGGTGTAGGCCATACTCTTATGCACCATCCACGGCATGAGAAGGATGCAGCCGGCGAGAAAGGCCATGAGCCGGGGAATGGAATTGAAAGCGGTGTCCTGGATGGAGGTAACAATCTGAATCAAACTGATGACGATGCCCGTGGCGAAGCCGATGCCGAGCAGCGGCGCGCATATCCAGAACGCCGTCAGGAACATCTGTCCCACGATATGAGCGACGCCGTCCGGGGTCATGAGTAAAATCCCTTCATCAGAGATCCGACCGTCAGATTCCACCCGTCGACCAGCACGAAGAGCAGAATCTTAAACGGCGCCGAGATCATGGCCGGCGGCAGTTGCACCATGCCGATCGACAGCGTGACCGATGCCACCACGATGTCGATCATGAGGAACGGCAGATAAATAATGGCGCCAATCTGGAATCCGGCGCGCATTTCGGAAAGAATATAAGCGGGCGCCAGAACCGACAAATCAAGATCGGCCATCGTGCGAGGCGCTGGAGAATGGGTGATTTCGAGGAAGAGCTTTACATCCTTCTCGCGGACAAAGCGCCCGAGGTACGCCTTAAGCGGTTTAGTTCCGGACTCCCATGCCTGCCCCCCGGTCACCGTCCCTGCTTCCATCGGTACCCAGGCCTCTTTGTAGATTTGCGAGGCGAGGGGGCCGACTAAAACCATAGTCAGGAACATGGCAAGGCCCACCAGAACCTGATTGGAGGGCGCGCTCTGCGTTCCCAGCGCCTGCCGCAGAAAATGCAGGACGATCGAAATTCTTAAGAAAGGTGTGATCGACATCATGATCGCGGGCAACAACGTCAGCGCCGTCATCAGAATGATGATCTGCATCGGCGCGCTCAGATCTTTCAGATTTTGAGGCAGCACCGAAGGAGGTGTGGCGGCCTGCAGAGGCAAGGCCAGGGCGAGGACTAGAAAGAATTTCACTTCCCTGCCTCGGGCGTCGCTTCGCAGACCGTGTAACTGGACGAAGGGCCGGTCGCGACCACCAGCGATCTCTCCCCGATCCTGACCAGATGGAGCGCATGCTGCGGAGTCAGCGCGACACGTTCGAGAACTTCGAGCCGGCGCGAGCCCGTCCCCGCGAGGCGCGGCAGATGGAATGACGCCGCCCCCCGCTTTCGCAGAATAACCAAAGCCATAACGAGCAGCCCGAGTACGAGCAGAATGGCCGAGAGTGGTTGAAGAATGTCCATTATGCGCCTGGTTAATCCGGCCTGGTATTGAAGTCCGTAATGCGGACACCCATGGTGCTTTCAATTAAAACGATCTCCCCGGAAGCAGTCAGCCTCGATCCGATGAAGATGTCGATGTTTTCCCCCGCCGAACGGCGCAGCTCAATCACGCTGCCCTCTTCGAGAGCGAGAATGTCGGACATTTTCATCCAGCGGCGATCCAGCTGGACCTCGATATCGAGCGGGACGTTGGCGATGTGGGCGATTTCCTCGAGAGGTGTCATCGGTGAATCCATCGGTGCGGAAAATCAGCGAATCAGCGCGATAGTCGTCTGAATCATTGTGTCTTCGGTGGTGATCACCTTTGAACTGGCCTGATAGCCCCGCTGATAGAGCATCATATTGGTGAATTCGGTCGCGATATCGACCGTCGATCCCTCCAGCGCTCCACCGGAAACGTCGCCTCGCGCACCCGTCGCCGGTAGTCCGATGACTGGGTTTGCGGTCAAGGCGGTCGGAGCGAAGTTGTTTCCAGAGACCTGGACCATCGTAGTGGGATTCAGAATGGATGCGACGGCGAGCTGGCCTACACTCTGCGTGGAGCCGTTCGAGAACTGGGCGGAAATCACGCCACCCTTACCGATGCTCATATTGACCAGCTGTCCGGGGGCGTTGCCGTCCTGGGAAGAGGCTAGATTTGCCGACGCGGAATTGAACTGCGTCAGCATCGGAGCGCCTTCGGGACTGTAAAGATCCCACGTCATCGCCAGGTCGGCGGCGCCGCTGGCAAGACCAGGAATAGCTACCGCAATGCCACCGGCGGCGGCAGCAGGTGTGATGAGCTTTCCGTTAGCGTCGAAGGCGACCGATCCGGTGCCAACGTTGGTCGTTGCTCCCGGCGCCCCGCCGGCTGTGAGGTCGGAAGAAGGAATGGTGACGTTATAAGTCCACGTATTAGCGGCGGTCTCCGTGAAGCTCACGGTCAGTGTGTGGGAATTGCCCTGCGAATCGAAGACCCGGAAGGGGGAACTGAAGGTCGCGTTTGGCCCACCCACGGCAGCATTCGAATTGAGATTGGCGGTGACGGAAAATTTCGTTGTCGCGACAGGAGCTTCAATCAACGTTGTGGGCAGCTGGATCGCGGTGACCGGACCATTGGTGTTCAGAACGCCGCCAGCTGAATTCCATCCCTGGACGATCTGGCCCATCGACGTGAGCAGGCGTCCAGCCGAATCGACGCTGAAATTTCCCTGACGAGTGAAGAGTTGCTCCCCCGAAGTGCCTTTGACGACGAAGAACCCATCTCCCTCGATGGCCGCATCGAAAGGTTCGCTGGTGGTTTGCAGCGATCCCTGCGTGAACGATTGCTGGCTCTGCGCCACAGTCGCACCCGTGATAGAGCCCGTGTTGGACAGGCCGCTCAAAGTTTCATTCACAAGGTCCTGAAATGAGACCCTCTGTTCTTTGTAACCGGTGGTGCTCAGATTCGCCAGATTGCTGCTGACGATGTTGATTGCCTGCGCGTTGGCGGTCAAACCTGCAAGTGCGTTAGAAAATGCCGATGACATGTGTTAGCTCCCTGTCTTAGTGCTTGAATTCGTTGCATTCGCGGCGGCGGGTGTTGTGGCCGCCGACGTGGCCGCGGTGTTCTTGTTGATCCCGATCAGTTGCTCGAGCTGGCTGTACGCGGTCAGCTGCGAGACAAATTGATTACTGTCGGTAGGATTCAGCGGATCCTGGTTCTGCAGTTGAGAAACCAGCAGCTTCAGAAAGGTGGATTCGTTGGCAAGCGGATCGGGCTTGGGCGTGGATGCCGGCGAAGTGTTCGCCGCCGCCGCGAGGGGATTCGTTATGGTGCTCATATGTGGCTCCTGAGATGGTTCTCCTGAACTGGTGAAAAAATGCTGCCGAAGTCTTCGCCGTCCGTAGACCGGCGATTCCGCAGTTTTTCGTCCTCCAGCGGATGCTGCTGAGGATGCTGCTGGGGATTTTGCCGACCCTGCTGACGAGTCCACGCTTCGGCGGTATCGTACCCGGCGCGTGAAAGCGATCCCACAAGTTCCTGCACGCCTTCGTGTAAGCGGCCTGAGAGGGCGCTGTCATGGGAATGAAGTGAGATGTGAATCTCGCCGGCACGTTCTGAGACACGGAGCCGGACGTCGCCCGCCCCATCCGGCGCAAATTCAAGCGCTACCGAACGAA
Source organism: Terriglobia bacterium (assembly GCA_040003745.1). Taxonomy (GTDB): domain Bacteria; phylum Acidobacteriota; class Terriglobia; order Bryobacterales; family Bryobacteraceae; genus BOG-234. Next base: position 505 of record JBDUBZ010000093.1, on the reverse strand, counting down.
GTGTCTGCTGAGAAGCTTTTGGATCGGGCACCGGTTCCTGCAAATGAGCCGTGGGCGACGTCGCCGGCGCCTCAGATTGGTGCCCGCCAGTCGCGGGCGGATTCGTATCCTGTGCCGGCGCGGCTACGCCTAAAAGCGCTGGGGGTGTCGGAGGAGCCGCTGTGTGAACGAGGTCGGCTGCCTGGTAACTGGCGGCAATCGCGCGAGCGGCAGAGGATGGCGGGGCGGCCACCCCTACTCTCTCCGGAACACCCTGGTCAACGCCGGTAACTTTGCGTTGGCCGAATTCTCCCGATCCCTTTGGACGAGACGGCTCCTCCACGGTCTTCGCCGCCGGTGCGACGGGTGCCGCGACCGATGTTTCCCCGCCGGTCATGATCGCCGGCAGAGGAAGCGCAGCAGGGAGTAGCGCCGCGTCCTGGCTGCGCAGGCGTAGTTGAAGCACGGCGTCGTTCGGAACGAAGCGCTCAGACTCGGGGCCGTCCGCGCGGTCCGGGGCGGAAGA
>JBDUBZ010000092.1:0-11460 GCA_040003745.1 Terriglobia bacterium | reverse complement strand
ATATTTTTTCGTCTTCGGCATCGTCATGCGCTCGAAGATCGGCGAAGACACCAGCCGCACCGGTTTCGCGCTCTATTTTCTCGCCGGCATGCTGCCCTGGCTTGCCTTCAGCGAAGCCGCCGGCCGCGCGCCGTTCGTGATGGTGGAGCATCGCAACTTCATCAAGAAGCTTGTATTTCCCGTGGAAACGCTGCCCGTAAACGTGGTTGTGGCCGGTTTGGTGACGGAATTCTTCGGCCTGATCCTGTTCGTTGCCGCCCTGCTGCTGATCCGGGGCACGCTCCCCTGGACGCTTGTGTATCTGCCGCTCGTGATCGTTCCCCAGATCCTGCTGACCGGGGGTGTAGCGTGGTTTCTGGCCGCCCTGAGCGTCTTTGCCCGCGATCTGGGTCAGATCATCGGCTACCTTCTCACGGTCCTGATGTTCATCACGCCCATCTTTTATTCGGAACAGAATCTGCCCCCGGCCGTGTCGGGTATCCTGCGCAGTAATCCGCTTTTCGTTCTCGTACACTCCTATCGCGCCGTGCTTCTGGATCACTCCGCGCCAGACTGGCCTTCCCTCGCATGGCTGTCTCTCGCTTCCTTCGCCATCTTCCTGCTCGGCCATGCATGGTTCTATAAACTGCGAAAGTCTTTTGCGGATTTGATATGACGCTGCCCCTGCTCTCCGTCACGCCCGCCGACTGGGGCCGTGCCGTTCTCACCGACCCCATCGCCCTGCTGGCGGATCACGCCTGGCTCGAGAAGAAGGCCGCCACCAACGCACTCGACCTGCTTGCGCGCTGGCCCGACGACTGGGCGCCCGGCTGGGTGGAAGCCATGACGAGCATCGCGCGCGACGAAGCCGCCCATCTCGCGCAGGTCACCCGTATCCTGCTGCGCCGGGGGGCCCGCCTGCCGCGCGCCCACAAGAATCAGTATGCGAACGATCTCCGCCAGCTGGTGCGCCGCGGCAAGGCTATCGAAATCGTGGATTTGCTGATGATTTCGGCGCTCATCGAAGCCCGGTCCTGCGAGCGCTTCGGGGTCCTCGCCGAGGTTAGTGAAGACGCGGAACTGGCCACCTTCTACAGGGCGCTCTACTCATCCGAACTCGGGCATTTCCAGATATTCCTGAAGCTTGCGGCCAAGATTGCACCGCTGGAACCCCGCTGGTCAGAGCTGTGCGCCGCAGAATCGGAAATCCTCGCCGCGCAACCCGCGGGCCCTCGCATCCATTCCGGGTATTGTCGCTAGCGGAGGAGTTAAAAGTGCTTCATGTTCCTGCGAAAGGAACTTATAATGGCTACCGACACAAGCGAAATTCGTTCTACGTTGAATAATCTTATAGAAACACTGAAAGATGGCGAAGAGGGCTTCCGAAGCGCCGCCGAAAAGCTGAAAAATTCTTCCGCCCGGGCTCAATTCCAGTCGTGGGCCAGCGAGCGCGCACGCTTCGCGAGCGAACTACAGGGAGCTGTCACCGCCATTGGTGGAGAAGCCACCACCTCCGGGTCCGCTTCAGGCGCGCTTCATCGCGGCTGGATGGGTCTGAAGTCCGCGTTGACTGGCAACGACGATCACGCCATCATCGCGGAAGCGGAACGCGGAGAAGACGTTGCCGTAAGCAGTTTCCGCGATGCGATGGCAAAAGATCTGCCCTCCGATCTGCGATCGATAATCGAGCGCCAGTTTCGCGGTATTCAAGCCGCACACAACGCGGTGCGATCCCTGCGCGACGCCACGAATATGGCCACAAGCGGCATTTCGACCGGCTCCAGCACGTATTGATGATTGTTTACGTTCGAAAAACTCCGAACCGTGATACTCTCAACGGTTCGGAGTTCTAATTAATCTGCCACTTCTCTTATTGCTGTTTGCCGCCAGCGGTTGTTCGGCGCTGATTTACGAAGTCGTCTGGTACCAGCTCCTCCAGCTAGTCATTGGGTCGACATCCGTATCCCTGGGTATCCTGCTCGCCACCTTCATGGGCGGCCTCTGCATTGGGAGTCTCTGGTTCCCTCGAATCCGCTGGAAACAGCATCCCTTCCGCGTTTATGCCGGCCTTGAGGTTGGCATTGCCGTCTGTGCGCTTTTCGTGCAGTTCAGCCTGCCGGTCCTGAACAAGGTATATATTTCCGGGGCCGAGCACGGATTACCGGGCATGCTTTTGCGCGGCCTGCTGGCGGCCGCCTGCATGCTGGCTCCCACCATCCTCATGGGCGCGTCGCTGCCCGCCATCGTGCGCTGGGTACGAGCCACCCCCGATGGTGTCGCATGGTGGGGTTACCTCTATGGGGGTAACACCCTGGGCGCCGTCGTCGGGTGCCTTCTCGCCGGCTTCTATCTTCTGCGTGTCTATAACATGGCAACGGCGACCTATGTTGCGGTCGCAATCAACCTGACTGTAGCGGCGGTCAGCTATGCCTATTCAATGTTCGTCGAGCGGCGGGAGACAGTCGCGCGGCCGGGACCGGCTCTGGTTCGCGGACACTGGCCGGTCTATCTCACCATCGCGCTTTCGGGCGCCACCGCTCTGGGCGCCGAAGTCGTCTGGACCCGCCTGCTCGGCATGCTCATGCTGGCTACGGTCTACATCTTTTCGATCATCCTCGCGGTCTTCCTGCTGGGACTGGCGATAGGCAGCGCCGCCGGATCCGCTCTGCTGCGCCGCGTGCGACCACAGTCCGCACTCGGCTGGTGCCAGATGTTTATCGCTCTCGGCATGGTCTGGACCGCGTGGTGCATCATCAATGGTCTCCCTTACTGGAAGGACGACGTTCTCGACACGCACGACGTCTGGCACATGTATTTCCTCGATCTCAAGCGGTGCCTCTGGGCCATCCTCCCGGCGACACTTTTCTGGGGCGCGAGCTTCCCGTTCGCCTGCGCCGCCATCGTTGTCCCTGACGAAGAGGGGCCTGAGGAAGATTCGAGCAGGGTCACCGGAGGAGTTTACGCCGCTAACACCCTGGGGGGAATCGTTGGCGCTCTGGCCGTCAGCCTGTGGCTTATCCCCTCGATCGGCTCTCAGAACACCGAACGTGTGCTTCTGCTTACCGCAGTCCTGAGCGGCCTTATTGCGCTCACGCCAATAATGCGCCGCACCGGCGCCGGCATCGCGACCCTGCTGGGCTGTGCCGCGGTCGCGGCTGTGCTGACCTGGAGTATCGACCCCATTCCCGGCGACCTGATCGCCTATGGCCGCCGCATGGCGCAGAACGCCGGCATGTCGAAGATCCTCTATACGAAGGAAGGGCGGAATTCCTCCGTCGCGATCTCGCAATGGAGTAACGGCACCATCTACGTGAATGTGAACGGCCATGTGGAAGCCACCACCGAAATCTTCGATATGAAACTGCAGCGCATGGTGGGGCATCTGCCCGCACTGCTGCATCCGAACCCGAAATCGGTGCTTGGCATTGGCTTCGGCGCCGGTGTCTCGGCCGGGACTTTCACGCTCTATCCCGGTATCGAAAAGATCACAATTTGCGAGATTGAGCCCGTCATTCCTCCCGCGTCCACACAGTTTTTTGGCGCCCAGGATTATCATGTCGCCCTGAATCCGAAGACGCATATTGTCTTTGACGATGCCCGCCATTTCCTGCTCACCAACACGGATAAATTCGACATCATCGCCTCAGACCCGCTCGACGTCTTCGTCAAAGGTACCGCCGCTCTTTACTCAAGAGAGTACTTCGAATCGGTCAAACAGCATCTCAATACGGGAGGGATATTTACGCTCTACGTCCCACTCTATGAGACCGACGAGCCGACCATTAAGAGCGAGCTCAAGACTTTCTTCGAGGCCTTCCCGTACGGCACTGTCTGGGCCAACACACGCGAAGGACTCGGCTACGACATGGTGTTCATGGGCCAGCTTGCGCCACTGAAGATCGATCTCGATCAGGTGGAGCGCCGTTATGCCCTGCCGGAACACGAAGGCGTGCGCCAGTCGCTGCGGGACATCGGGATCAACAGTCTGCAGGATCTCTTCTCGACTTATACGGGCAGCGCCGCCGACCTTGCGCCCTGGGTGCGCAATGCGGCCATCAATACGGATGGAGATCTGAAACTGAGCTATCTCGCGGGCTGGGGAATTAACGCGGCGCTTGACGACTACCTTTACCGGCAGATGCTCAAATACCGTACCCCTCCGACGAACGTCTTCACGGGTTCCGACGACAGTGTCAACAAGCTTCTGGCTGCAATCCAGGCTGCACCGTAGTTTCGGAACAACCGACGCGGTTCGGAAACCTTTTCTATAACTACCTGTCGACCCGCGACCGTAAGAGAGCGTGATGTGGCGCGGTCGTACTACTCAACGCGAACGGTGATATTGACCGGAACGTTCTTAGGCGGATAGCAAGCCTTGTTATCGCAAGCCTGATACCGCAGCGTCGCCGTCTGCCCCGCCGGACCAGACGCCGCATCCGCCGGCACCTTGAACTTAGTCGAAATGCTGAATTCGCCCGTTACCACCGACAGCGGCTTATCCGAAAACGAATATTTCTCCAGCGAACCCGCCGGATAGACGATCGATTCTTCCTTCAACGGCCCGCCCGTCCATTTGAGCGTAAGCGGGATCAAGTAAGATTCGGTTGGCTTGTTGCTGTTGGCATGGTAACCGGAGGGCAGGGAAGCCTTCAGAGTCACCGTTGCCACAGTGCCTTTTGCGACCTTGACAGTAGGTACCGGCGCAACCGTCAGGTTAGGACTCATCTGCGCGTTTAGACTTACCGCGCACATTGTCAGGCTGCAGGGCAGGAACTTCCAGAAGCTTCTCGATGGCATTTACAAAATCCTCTTTGTCGGAAAGTCCCACGTGAACCGAGGCGATACGTCCCCCGCGGTCTATCACAAAGGCTGTGGGAAGAGCCTCGATGCTGCCGTAAAGCTCGCTGGTCTTGTCGTCGCCCAGGACCACTCGGTAGTTGATGTTCTTCATGGCAACGAAAGGATTGATGGCCTTCCAGCCGTCGTCGTCCATGGAAACGCCGAGCACTGCAAAGCCGCGGTCCTTATATTTACGCTCGAAGTCTTTAAACCAGGGGATCTCGATATTGCAGGGGCCGCACCACGTAGCCCAGAAATCGAGCAATACCACTTTGCCCTTGTAATCAGCGAGATGCACTACCCTGCCGCTGGCGTCTTTCAACGCAAACTCGGGCGCGAGCTTCCGGTCTTTGTCCGCCTTGACGGGGTTCGAGGCGGGCGCTTCGTGAGTCCGTGAGACGACCGCGAAATACAAGGCCCCGCATGCGACCAGGGCGACCAGCGGCAATACGCGCTTCTTATTCACTCTGCCTCAATTATATCGATAGCGGAGCAGTCAGAATCGGTTCAAACCATTTACGCCGCCGCTCGCAATGCCCTCTCGCCAGCGTCAACTCCGCCGCCTCGCCGCTCACCAGCCACGCGCCAGTGTCGCAAAAGCTCTCGCAGCAGTATTCCCGCCAGCGCCGGCTGCGCTGGTCCATGTCGGCGCCCGTCAGCGCCCGCCGACGCCATTCCGCCGACCAGCCAGTCTCGCCCCGCGCCCGCCGCCTGCTTTCCTCACGCAGCAAATCCTGCCACGACCGCCGCGCGCCGTTCCCCAGCCGCACCCATACGAAGTGAAACAGCTCGTGGGCCAGAATCCGGCAATGCTCGCGTGGCGCCGCGCGCAATTCTTCGTCGAGCACGATCAAACGACGCCGGATCCACGTGGCCGCATGCGCGGCGTTCCCGCTCGTATCGCGCAGGCCGGCCTCATAACGAATCTCGACCGGCTTTCCGGCCAGTGCAATCTTCCTCATATCTCAGCGTTGCCGAAGGACCGAATCTCTACGGAAAATCAGATGTTTCGTCATTCCTTGAGAATGTTCAAGACTGCCGCCCGGGCGCCAGGATATGCGAAAGACGGTTTTCCATCTGGACTCTTCCAATCAGCGTCGGCTTTCTGGCCGGGTCGAAATCGGCGATTACGTCGACATCAGAAACCTCGCGGATTGCCGTTCCCCGGGCATAGGACCCGTGCAAAACCAGATGCTCAATTCCGGCCGCCTTCAGCTCGGGCTCATGCTCGCGAAGCTTATCGACGATAGTGGACTTGTCCATCCGCGATCCCTCTGGATATTCTCTCGCATTGTGCGCGCCCGGACCACCGCATCGACATGAAACGACCGCATCGACATCGAATGAAGATACTGGTCTTAGTGCCCCCCAGCCCCCCACTCATCGACATCCGCAACATTACCGTCATGCGAGGCGAGAACATCGCACTCCGCAATCTGACCCTCACCATCGGGGCCGGAGAACACGTTGCCATCCTCGGCCCTAACGGCTGCGGAAAATCCACCCTCATCAAAACCATCACGCGCGAATGCTACCCACTCGCCGCGCCCGATTCCTCCGTCTCCATCCTCGGCGAATCCATGTGGGACGTGGTTGAACTCCGCAAACACCTCGGCATCGTTTCAAACGACCTCACCGCTCAGTGCACCCGCGAAATCACTGGCTTCGAAATCGTCCTCTCCGGGTTCTTTTCGAGCATTGGCATCTGGCCGAACCATGAGGTGACGGACGAAATGCGTGCCCGCGCCACCCACGTTCTGGCGCTGCTCGAATCTCCTCACCTTGCCCAAAAGCCGGTCGAAGAGATGTCCTCCGGCGAAGCCCGCCGCATGGTGATCGGCCGCGCGCTGGTGCACGATCCCAAAGCCCTGCTGCTCGACGAACCCTCCACTTCGCTGGACCTCTTCGCACAACACGAATTACGGGAGACTCTCCGAAAGCTGGCACAATCGGGAATGGGCATTCTGCTGGTGACCCATCACCTTTCCGATATTATTCCCGAAATCGACCGCGTGATTTTCATGCGCCAGGGCGTCGTCACAGCCGACGGACCCAAGTCCCAGGCGCTCACTCCCGCCGCTCTGCGCGGCCTTTTCGGGGTCGGGGTGGAACTGGCGGAACGCGACGGATATTATCACCTATGGTAATGTCGCGTTTCCGCCATGATCTCCGGACGCCTTTGAATCACATCATCGGCTACGGCGAGATCCTCACGGAAGCTCTCGACGAAGCCGGCACGAATCCATCCGAGCCCGGCTACGCGGCGCTCGCCAAGGTCATCGGCAAAGCCCGCGAACTCTCCCGCGCCCTGCAAGCCTTCCCCGATGAAACTCTGCTTGCCGATGCCCGCGAGGCCGTCCACTCCGCGGGCCTGATCGATTCGGTTGCCGCACTGCCCGCCCTGATCGACCCAAAACATGCCGGCGACCTCGACGCCGATCTGGAGAAGATGAGCCGCGCCGCCCACCACCTTCTGAAATTTGTCGATGCGACATCCGCCCCTGCCTCCGCCCCTCCCGAAACCGAAGCGCGCACCCCCGCCGACGGACAGGAGGCCCCCGGAGTTCTCGTGGTCGACGACGATGCCGGCAATCGCGATCTTCTCCGCCGCATGCTTGAGCGCCAGGGCTACGTCGTCTCGGTCGCCGTGAGCGGCCCGGAGTGCCTCGACATGATGGCCCGCCACCACTTCGATCTCGTCCTGCTCGACGTCATCATGCCCGGCATGAGCGGCTTCGACGTCCTGAGCCGTATTCGCGAAGGTGTGGAACTGCGTACCGTCCCGGTCATCGTCATCTCCGCGCTCGATGAAAGTTCCGCCGCCATTCGCTGTATCCAGATGGGCGCCGAAGATTATCTGCCCAAGCCCTTCGACCTTGTGCTGCTCAAGGCCCGCATTGGCGCCACGCTCGAAAAGAAGCGCCTGCGCGATCAGGAAGCGCGCTACGCCCACGATCTTGAACACGCTCTCGCGGAGTTGCATGGCGCGAAGGATAAGCTGGTCGTACAGGAAAAACTCGCTTCGCTCGGAGCCCTCACTGCCGGCATTGCGCATGAGCTCAAAAACCCGCTCAACTTCATCACCAACTTCGCCTCCCTCGCCCGGGAAAACGGCGCCGATCTCAGGCAGGAACTGGCGCGGCCCGAACCCGACGCCCCGGAAATCGCCTTTCTGCTGAAGACTCTCGAGGAAAATCTGGAGCGCGTGGAAACCCATGGCAAACGTGCCGACCGCATTGTGCGCGGTATGCTGCTGCACTCGCATTCGCAGCCGGGGCGGCGCGAAGAGACGGACGTGAACGCTGTTGTCGATGAAGCGGTGAATCTCGCCTATCACGGCATGCGCGCGCAGGATTCCAGCTTCAACATCACCATTGAGAAAAATTTCGAGACTCCGCTGCCGCACATCCAGGCCATTCCTCAGGACCTTGGCCGAGTCCTCGTGAACGTCCTCAACAATGCCTTCTACGCCACTGAGGAAAAGAAGCGCGCCGCCGGTCCCGAATATTCGCCGCGTATCCTCGCAGCCACGGCCGATCGCGGGGATACGATTGAAATCGTGCTCGAAGACAACGGCAACGGGATCCCCCCTCAACTGGCCAATAAAATCTTTGATCCTTTCTTCACCACCAAGCCCGCTGGAGCCGGCACAGGCCTTGGGCTCTCCATCGGCTACGACATCATCGTTCGCGGACATGACGGAACCATCGCCGTCGAGAGCGAGCCTGGCGAGTTTGCGCGGTTCCGAATCAGGCTCCCCAAAGCGGCGAAGAAGAAGGCTGAGGCATGAGCGTCCGAATCCTTGTTGTCGATGACGAGCCAGATCTCGAGCCGCTGATCCTGCAGCGCTTCCGCCGCCAGATCAAGTCGGGTGAAATGCACTTTGTCTTCGCCCACGACGGCGTGGAGGCTTTGGAGAAGCTCAATTCCGATCCCGACATCGAACTCGTGCTGAGCGACATTAACATGCCCGTGATGGACGGCCTCACGCTGCTCGCCAAGCTGAATGAGATGCCGCGGCTGCTAAAAACGGTGATGGTCTCCGCCTATAACGACCTGCTCAATCTGCGCGTCGCTATGAACCGCGGAGCCTACGACTTCGTGACCAAGCCGATCGATTTCGAAGATCTTGAAGCCACCGTGCGCAAGACTTTCCGTGAGCTCGAGGCCCTGCGCGAAGCCCGCCGCACGCGCAATGAACTGGATGAAATTCAAGCCGAGCTTGGGGTCGCAGCCAAAATCCAGCAATTACTGCTTCCCGAACCCATCTCGGTTCATGCCGATTTCGACGTCGCCGCCATCATGCTCCCGGCCCGCCAGGTCAGCGGTGATTTCTACGACTTCTTCCAGATCGATGAAATCCATCTGGGCTTCGTGCTGGGCGACGTCTCGGGCAAGGGAATTCCCGCGGCGCTCTTCATGGCGGTGGCGCGCACTGTGCTCCGCTCGACCGCGCTCAGCGGAGCGTCGCCGCGCGAGTGCCTGCAGGTTGTCAACCGCGTTCTCGCCCCGCAGGGCCGCGGTCAGATGTACGTGACGCTCTTCTATGGAATCCTCGACCTTTCGTCGGGCTCGCTGCTCTGGACCGTAGGGGGCCATTCACCGCCCTGGCTTCTGCCTGCGTCGGGCCCGCCCAGGCAGCTCGAAGGGCCCCGTGGATTCCTCGTCGGCATGTTCCCCGAGGCCGACTTCGACACCACCGAAGTCATGCTGCAGCGCGGCGACACGATCCTCGTTCATACGGATGGCATTACGGACGCGGCCAATCCCGCGGGCGAAACGTTCGGCAAAGCGCGGCTGAATAAACTGCTGCTCGAAACACACTCGAATGCCGTGGGACATGTCGTGGAACGTATCGTGGAAGGCGTCGTCGCCTTCACCTCCCATGCGCCACAGGCTGACGACATCACGCTGCTGGTCTTCCGCTTCGGACGCCAGTCGTGAAAGCGGGGCCGACGCGGGAGCCGGAACCACGGTGGCCGGCCATGGTGGCGGCGCTTTCGATCGGAGTGTTATATCTCGCGATGCCGGATCGGCTGACCGTGGGTCCGGCGTGGCTTACGGTCGCGCTGACAGCCGTGTTTCTCATTCCAACAGTCTGGTTCCGCAGAGCCGGCAGCGAACTCTGGAACGAGATCTTTGCATACAGTTCACTCGCGGTCATAACGCTGGCGGTGCTGTCTTCGCTGGTGCTGCTTGTGATGCGTCTGCCCCAGCACAAGGAAACACCGGTCGAATTGCTCCGCGCCGCGGCCGCGCTCTGGTTGAGCAATATGCTGGTGTTCGCCTCGTGGTACTGGCGCCTCGATGGCGGAGGACCCAATGAGCGCGATAAGCGCGGAATCCACGTCGATGGAGCCTTTTTGTTCCCCCAGATGATCATGGACCCGGAGCTCAAGAAGCAAATGGGAGAGGATAACTGGGCCCCCGGCTTTGTCGATTATCTCTTTCTCGCCTTCAACACCAGCACCGCCTTCTCCCCCACCGACGTACCAGTACTCTCAAGATGGGCCAAGGTGATGATGATTGTGCAGTCGCTGATCTCGCTCACCACCATAGCTCTGCTGGCCGCCCGGGCCGTCAACATTCTGTAAAGCCGGTTCGACGGAATTCACCCAAATCTCGCAGCATTGAATCCATTGCTAAAAGGGCTGGCGGGTCCGTTTTTACATTGGTGCTCTACTTGCTAAGTCTGGTACCGATGTTGATGGCGTTCCACCAACAGAATGTTAGTACTAGCCATATAAATTTTGCCGGGTGAAGAAGTTTTCCTGTAGAATGGCGGCTACCTACGAATCAGCAGCAAGGTTTCGGAGACAAGATGGTTAATCCTGACTGGCAATCGGCGCTGCTTGTGGATATTACCGTGGTTCCAGATGAGCAAAGTGAAGCGCTGCAGTGGAACGCGCTGATGAGCACGCAGCCTGCTGAAAATATTTACACTGTTCAGGCGGGTAGCAGTCTCTCGCAAATCAGTAAGAAGTTTTATGGAGGGGCCGGCGACTTCATGAAGATCCCGGCAAAGGAGAAACCATGGCACTCAGCGATCTGACGGAAATGCTTTCGAGATATTCGGGCGCTTCAGCAAGCGCGCCGCCGCCGAATACGGTGAATGATTTTTCGCGCGTGGCGGAGCAAGCGCCGCAAGGACATTTGGCGGGTGGACTGGCGACGGCGTTCAATTCGGATCAGACGCCGTCGTTTGGCTCAATGTTGGGCAGCTTGTTCAGTAACTCGAATGGCGAGCAGAAGGCGGGCATTCTGGGCAAGTTACTGGGGGCGGCAGGACCGGCATTTTTGCCCCAGCTCGGATTGCCGGCCGGCGGCCAGATCACTCCTGAGCAGGCGAATCAGATTTCGCCGCAGCAGGTTTCGGAGATGGGGGAGCAGGCGCGGCAGCAAAACCCTTCTATTGTGGATCAGGCAAGCCAGTTTTATGCGCAGCATCCCAAGCTTGTGCAGGGGCTGGGCGCTGGAGCCCTCGCTTTGATCATGTCGCATATATCGCAACGTTAAGTGAATCAACTGAATCGGTATTTCAAAATCTTAAAGGAGATCGTTTATGTCATTTCTAGCGTGGATCGTGCTCGGCCTTATCGCGGGCTTTATCGGCAGCAAGATCGTCAATCATAGCGGGGAGGG
>JBDUBZ010000394.1:0-3421 GCA_040003745.1 Terriglobia bacterium | reverse complement strand
CGCGCCGACATGGTTGAGGCCGGCTGGTCCGTGGTGCAGCCCGTACTTGACGTCTGGCGGGCGTTGCCGCCTCGCAATTTCCCGAACTATGAGGCGGGCTCCTGGGGGCCCAAAGAGGCTGACGATTTGATGCGGAAAGATGGCCGCAAATGGCGAACCGAGTGACCCGGAGGCCGGTCGCGGATTCGTCGCCACCCGGTTTGTTATCATGACCTTGTTATGGCAATCCCCAACGTAAAACGGTTCCGGCCGTTCTGCCCCACCTGCAACGACGAATTTACGCTTATGGCCGTTCTGCCCGGAAAGGCGAACGTGGAATCATATCTCACGGACGCTGTCGCCCGTCATGATCACAAGGCTTTCCAGGACGCGAAACTGGCGATGAGCAAGGTCCGCGTCGGTCAGCAGAAACAGGTCAAGAAGAAATAGCTGGCCTTCGGGCTGGAGTGAGTTCGGGCGGCAGGGAGCGGATTTCCCTGCCGCCCGAACGTTTTTGTGCGGTCAGACCTTCAGCCGGGCGCGCAGCGAGCGCACGGCGCGCAGGCCTTCCTGTGCGACCTCGCTATCGGTATCCCGGCTGATTTTCTCGAGCCACAGAACGGATGTTTCATCGCCGCTGGCCGCAAGTATGCGGGAAAGCTGGATCTTCTCATCTCTGCTGCCCTGATCGAGCGGCTTATAGAGCGCATCGCGGACATTGAGCTTGCGCGCCGCTTCCGTCAGATAGGCCACGGCAACATCGTGATACGCCGCCGAATTGAGGGTGTTGATCAGATACCGGAATGGCGCATCGTCGGCAAGACTCAGGTTGCCTTCTTCCACCAGTCCAAAAGCCGCCGCCAGCCGGGGCAGCATTTTCTCTTCTTCCTTCCAGATCTTTTCAAGAACCGGGCCGTCGGATGGATCGCTGAAGCGACCCAGACCCTCAGCGGCGAAAGCGCGCATCTTGTCGTCTTTTGACGAGACATAGACTGTAAGCAGCGCACGGTCGTTCACATCCGGCATGAGCGCGAGCGCGGCCAGCGCGGAACGTTCGGCTTTGCTATTGCGCGGGCGCGCAATGATAGCGCGCAACGCGGGCAGTGCTTCTTTGGTTCGCAGCAGGCCGGCGGTTTCGATGGCGGCGCCCTGAACTTTGTCGTCGAGATCCCGCAGCAGATAGACGATACGCGGGCCGGCGGAGGCGTCGCCAATCTTCTGCATGGCAATCAGCGACTCGTACATCACGCGATTGTCTTTGGTGCGGAGCGCTTCCGCGAGATCCGGCAGGGCCGCGGCGCCGCGCAGTATGCCGATCGCGCGGCAGGCGTTCGCCCGGGAATCCATACTGGAACCGCCACGCGCCAGCCGGCCGAGGGCCACTATTACGTCCGGCCGAACCATGACGAAGGAATCGATCACCTGATCGTTGGTGTCGCTGAACTTCGCTTTGAGCGATGCGCCTGCCCGGATCACCGACGATCCGAGACCCTGGCGAATGTAGCCCGGCAGATAGTAATTCACCAGGCCGTCAGTGGCGCGGATCTGCACCTCCGGGTCGGCATCCTGCGTACCACGCATCAAGGGGTCGATGGTGTCCTTACCTCCAATCGCCGTCAATTGCTTGATGGCTTCGACGCGGGTGTCGACGCTGCCGCTGTTCAGGTACTGCGCCACAGTGGGGATAGCGGAGGAGCCCTGTTTGGCGACGGCGCGCACGTCCTTCGGAGTCTGACCGTAAAGGAGGGCGGTGAAGAGCAGGAAAACGGTTATCGGGCGCGTCATCTTTAACTTCGATTATCGCGCGATTCGCGGAATTTCGCCTTGCGAACCGGTTTGTAGAGCGCAGTGTTCTGGAAGTGGTGGAGACCACTACCTCACGCGCAACCGCAAAGCCCCAGCGCACGGTACCCACGTTGATGCGCGTAAAGTACCGATCATGAGTACGGCCTCAGGGCAGACGAAGCCGTCAAGATCCCTGGTGACGCACCCGATCGGCCACTCAACCCATCCGGGCGCCATCTTGAATCCCACTTACAAGTCAATTTCACTTTGGCCCCGAGGGTTGCCTTGTCGAGCCCCGCCTCGCCGCTGCCCTGCCACGAAGGACATTTCTGGATGATCTTTTTGATACGAATCGACGTTGACGCCAAAATGACTCGCAGTTATACTGCACGCAATTCTCAATCACGAATTTAGATTCATGATTACGGAAGTGTTAAAAAATTCTATGGAGAAGATAAAGCTAATGAACACCAAGTCCTTCTCGTACCCGAAACTCTTATTAGTACCGCTTATGCTGATTCCCCTCGCTTATGGTCAACAGGGCCAATCAGTCGGTGGATACAAACTTCTCACGACTGTGACTTTACCGGGAGGTTTGGCCGGCAATGACATCAGTTGGGTCGACTCTGCCAATGCCCGATACTACCTTGCCGACCGCGGCAACGCCGCGGCCTCACCTGCTATCGGGCCAAGGATTGACGTGCTCGACACCGAACACAATACTTTTCTTATGTCCATTCCTGTTAGTTCTCCGGCCAACGGAATCCTCGCAATTCCCAGGGCTCATGAACTCTGGGTGGGTCTGAACAACAGCACTGTTGCCGTGGTCGACACCACCACTAACGGGGTTACACATGTGATTAGCACCGGCGGAACCGCCCGGGCCGACGAACTGGCATGGGACCCGGTTGACGGCCTCATCCTGATCGCGAATGATCGCGATACCATCCCATTCGTCACTTTTATTTCTGAACGAACCTACTCGGTTGTTAAAACACTTCCCTACGATGGCGTCAGCGCCCCGAAGACTACGGGCGGCATTGAGCAGCCGGTTTGGGACGGACCCGCCGGTAAGTTCTATATTGCGATACCAGCCACAAGCACGAATGCCAATGGCCAAATCGATGAAATTGACCCTGTCACCAGGACCGTTACACGGTCCTTTCCGACTGCCTGCAAGGGGCCCAGCGGACTTGCCCTGATTCCCAATCAGCGCCTTATAGCCGCGTGCGGCGACGTTATCGATATAGCAAGCGGCAAGGTTGTAACCACCGTTGCAGGAGTTTCCGCCGACGAGATTTGGTACAACTCCGGAGATGGACGGGTCTATTTTGCCGGAGGTCAAAACGTTTTCGTGGTGGACGCCAATACTTATTCGCTCGTGACAAAGCTTGTTGATGGGGTGCCCGCGGCGGCTCCGGCGCCGGCTCAGTCGACGCATTCTCTGGCGGCGGACGCCGATAATAATGAGGTGTTTGTAGCGGTTTCCGCGTCCGGCTCCGGCGCCGGCTCCGGCGTGGGCATACAGATCTGGAGAAATGGCGCAACCATCTCAGCCATTCCCAATCCAGTACCCGTCACGGGTGCAGGTCTCGGAACGGCGACGATTTCGTGGAACGCTCCCAACGCGCGAATTATTGAAATTCACGTGGGCAGT
>JBDUBZ010000393.1:0-3433 GCA_040003745.1 Terriglobia bacterium | reverse complement strand
GCAGCACCGCGGTCAGGCCCATATCGGCGACCAGCTTCGAGCTTTCGTTCAGCATCGCCACAATGTTCGCCTTGTTCGCCTTGAAGTCGTAGGTCGCACGCGGAACGCCATTCGGCCCAATCACAACAATGTTGCCGCCGTACTTCTTGATCAGCCCGCCCCATTTCGACAACTTGTCGAGCGAGTCCTGTTTCTTCGCGGGATCGGTCAGATTGATGCCGCAATAACCCGAGATCAGCGGTAACTTGTATTTGCCGATCTTCTGTTCAAAATCCGGATCGGCGGCCCAGTTTTCGAGAACATTGCCGAAGGTTTCGAAGCCGTAGTAGCCGAGCTCGGAAATATCGCGGACCGCCGCTTCGGAATTATTATTCCAGGTTATTCCGGTGTGGCCAATCTTCAGCTTACGGGTGGGGACATCCGCGGCAAACAATGCTGGCGCGACTGCCGCTGCGATTCCTGACAGACGCGAGAAGTCGCGCCGGGTTATTTGAGTTTTCATTGCGTATTGTGCGAATTTCCTTGCCGTTGAATTCTATCATGCGTCAGGAAACCTCGAAAAGCTCAAGTTTCCCGGTCGCAACGAGCGATTGCACCGATTCGCGCAACGCTTCAAGGGACCGGAAGCGCGGTTGGTAATCGAGCAGCCGCTGCGCCTTCCGAATGCTGCAGTTCGGCGATCGCGCGATGTGATCCCAGGTGGTCTTCGCTTCCTTTTCGGAAACGGAAGCGCGGAATTCCTCCCAGGGCAGGAAGCGGATGCGGGCTTCACGGCCGTACCAGTTCGCGACTGAATCGGCATAGCCCGAAAGAGATAATGCGGCCGGAGACGTGACGTGAAAGCTCTCGCCCACCGCACTCGAACGGTTGGCCATGGCTTGCATAAAGGCCTGCGCGACGTCGTCGACGTGAACGTGATGCAGGGTTTCACGGCCGAGGTTCGGCAGTGCGATCTCACGGCCGTTGGCGAGATCGGCGAACATGGCGGGATTGAAATTGCCCGCTGGATTCAGCGGCGCCCAGCCCGGGCCTACCAGATGGCCGGGATGAAGGATGGTCGCGGGGAATTGATTCCGGCGAGCTTCATTCAACAGATAAGCCTCAATGGCCGCTTTGCGAATGCCGTATTCGCCAAAAGGGCGGCGCGGCTGTTCTTCCGTGACGGGAACTTCGATGCCCGGACCGTGGACCCAGATGGTCCCGCAATGCAGGAAATGCTGAACGTTCCCCCGCATGGCTTCGACAAGGGCTTGCGTGCTTTCGAGGGTGTAGGAAATGAGATCGATGACGACGTCCGGACCGAGACTCCGGATGCTTGCGCCAAACGTTTCAGACGCGCGGTCGAGATTGACGTGATCCACCTTCTTCCAGGCCCCATGTTTGAACCACGGTTCCCGCTGCGAACGGCTCACACATAGAACGGTTTGGCCGGCTTCGACAAGGCGGGGAGTCAACCAGGAGCCGATATGCCCGGTGCCCCCGATAATTACGACCCTCATTTCCCCAACGCTCCCGACTTGGGCAGAGCTCCAGACCTGGGCAGGGCTCCAAGCGCGTGCTTCGCTTCCTCGTATTCGGGACTGCCCTCATGCGCCAGCGTGATCGCTCGCTGGTATTCCTCAGCCGCCGCCGCGATGCGGCTTTTGCCGGCGAGTGCATCGGCGAAATCGATATGGAACTGAGCCGAATTCGGATCGAGACGGACGGCCGCCTGCAGTTCCGGCAGCGCTTGATCGAGAGATCGCATCAGGGCCAGCAGAAGCCCATAGCTATGATGCGCTTCGGCATAGCCGGGGTTACTCGCGATGGCTTTTCGAAAATGAACCCCGGCCTGTTTGTAGTCACGGCGTCCGGCCAGCAGGTTCGCGAGATTGGCATGGGCCTCGGCCATATCCGGCTGGATAGAGATGGCGGACCGGAACGACGTTTCGGCGGCGCCTGCGTTTTGCTCCACGAGCCATGTCAGTCCCAGAAGATTGGCGGCTTCGGGCAGATCGGGATTGAGAGCGAGCGCTTTTTCGAGAACCTGCCGGGCGCGGCCTGGGTTGCCCTGCCGAAGCCAGGCGTTGCCGAGATTCGTCAGCGCCGCGGTGTCGGGCTGCTCGCCGAGTTCAATCACCCCGGCGAAATTGCCTGAGAGTTCGAGAGAAGCCGCCAATTCCCGTATCGCCGGAACAAAGTTAGTGCGATGTCTGAGGGCTTCTTCGAACCAGTGAGTCGCCAGATCCTGCCTGCCTGCTTTCGACCATGCTTTCCCGAGCTCGACATAGTAGTCGGGAGCGTCGGGCTTGGTCTTCGCGATTGCCTGTTCGAGCTGTGCGATGCCCGCCTGAAGATTCGACTCGTGCTGCACCTGGGCGACAGCCGTATAGAGTTCATTCCCAGGCTGCGCGGGCAGGTAGGGGACGACTTCGCCTCTATAAACAGGCGCCTTCTCGGGAAGCTCCGCCAGAAAATTGCGCGCTGGCTTTCGCCGCTGAATGAAGTGGTCGGTCATCACAGTGTGCACGGCATCTTCGGAACGGCGCTTCCACATGTGGCACTCGAGGCAATTGCCGCCGACGGTGGAGTTTTGAATGTTGGCGTGCGGCTGCGCATGACAAGTTTGACAGACTTTGATGAAGTGATCTGCCGTCTGCTTCTGGTGCGGATCGTGACACGTCGTACAGGTCATCTGGCTTTTGAGAAAGCAGGCCGATTTACGAAGACGATAACCCTGATGCGCGACTTCAAAGCGATCGTCGTATCCCGTTCCCTGCGCGTGATCGAAGAAAAGCTGGTAATTGGTGAGGGGTTCGCCGGGCCGGTAGGAGAACGGCGCGCGCTCGAAACGACGTATCGCATTAGGCAGCCGAAGGCTGGTGGTTTCGAGATGGCACTGCATGCAGACGTCAAGCTGGCGGTCGCGCGTGAGTCTCGAAGGATTCAGGATCGGCGCCTTGCCCATGGATTCGACATGAGCCCTGCCTGGTCCGTGACACCGTTGACAGTCGATTCCCTCGGCAACCCGGTCTGGTGGTTTTGCGTGGTCCGGCGTTTGCAGGGTGGCTGGATATCCGTTGTGACAAAAGAGGCAGTCATCGGAGACGATTCGGCGAAAATTTTCCTGCGCGGCGTTGTCGTAACCCGGGCTCATGGCAAGGTAACCGCCCTTTTCGCTGTACCAGCTGACTGGCATCTCTTCCAGACGGCCATCGGGGTTCCTATGCAGGAAAGTGCGGGCGTGATTACCGGAACCCACGACATAGTCGACCTGATGGTCGTTCTCAAAAAACTTTCCATCGTGCTCCGCCAGTTCGTAGTGCTGGTCGGAAGCCTTGTGACTGAAACTCGCTGGCGCCGGGTAGGTGGCCGCGGTCGGACGGTAGAACGATCGCCCCATGCCGGTTTCGCGCCACGTTCTCGCGATCTCGGCGTGGCATCGGGCGCACGT
>JBDUBZ010000091.1:0-11599 GCA_040003745.1 Terriglobia bacterium | reverse complement strand
GATCGGCGTCTCGGCTACCCGCACCCTATACGTCTTTTGCTTTGTCCAAACGGGTCCGACACTCAAGACGCACCAGGCAATTCGGTAGCAGCCATCTCCCGCAGGCATCGAAAAACACATGGTACTATCGCTTCGATGCGTCAAATCATACTCGTATTTGCGGTGGTTCTGCTCTCTGCTGCGGCCAACGCTCAGCCTTCCACGAAGACGTTCGACATGTATGTAGTCGATACCGAAGGCGGCCATGCCGTGCTTTTCGTATCTCCCACTGGAGAAAGCATACTTGAAGACACCGGAAATCCCGGAACCCGCGATACAGACCGAATTATGGAAGTGATCAAAGCGGCCGGCGTGAAACAGATCGACCACCTGATCATTACTCATTACCATGTGGACCATATCGGCGGGCTCGAGGACCTCGCCAACCGTATCGAGATCAAACATTACATCGATCACGGCCCGACTGTGGAAGAACGCGAGCAGGTGCGTGACTTTCAGGCGAAGTATGCCGCGCTTTACTCGAAAGTCAAACACACAGTGGTCAAACCTGGCGACAAGATCCCGCTCGGTCCGGTAGACGTCACCGTCGTTACTTCAGCCAAACAGGTAATCAAAAAGCCCTTGAAGGGCGGCGGCATCCCGAATCCGGCCTGCGCGGAATTCAAAGCACGGGATGATTCGGATACTGAGGCCGAGAATATGCAATCGGTGGGCGTCGTTTACACCTACGGCAAGTACCGCTCAGTAGATCTGGGCGACTTCACATTTAATGCTGAAGAGCAGCTGATGTGTCCCGTCAATCCGATCGGCCACGTCAGTTTGTTTATCACTTCGCACCACGGGATTAATCAATCGAATTCGGTGGCGCTGGTGCACGGACTCGCGCCCCAGGTGGCAATCATGCACAATTCCACGCGAAAGGGTGGCGCGCTTTCCACCATGAACGCACTCTGGACCTCCCCGGGATTGCAAAACCTTTGGCAGCTTCACTGGGCATACGCGGCCGGACTCGAATTCAACACGCCGGGGTTATTTATCGCCAACGTCGAGGATCCGGCTACGGTCGCCGGAGTGATTACAGGGGCCATTCCTGCAGGTTTTGGAGGAGTGGGCGGTGGACGCGGGGCAAGAGGCGGGGCAAGAGGCGGACCCGGGGCGCCGCCGGCTGCGGGCGCTGCTCCCGGCGGACCCGGTGGTGGACCAGGGGGACCTGGCCGCCCCGGTGGCGGACCCGGTGGTGGACCCGGTGGACCCGGTGGTGGACCCGGTGGACCCGGTGGTGGACCCGGTGGATTCGGTGGCGGGCGCGGTGGACACACGGGCCCGGCGTTCTACATTAAAGTGTCGGCCCATGCGGACGGCTCTTTCACCGTGACGAACACGCGGAACAACTTCAGCAAGACGTACCAGCCGACCAGGTAAGCAGCCGGTCTCTGCAACACACAAGCGCCCCCGCCCTCCATCACATTCGGCATGTGGCAGGGGACGGGGGCGCTCTTACTTCGTCTTACTTCTCGTACTTCTTCAGATCGGCTTCGGACACTTCGCTCCCGTAGACATTGCCAGCCCCATCGGCGCTGACGCCCTCCACACCATGCGTTCCGTTTTCATCGATATGCGCCATATCCGTATAGGGGATGAAGGAACGGACCTTGCCGTCTTTGACGCTACCGATGCGGATTCCACGCTTGAAGCCCGGATTGCGCGGTGGGTTCGATTCCGAGTCGGCGGAATAGAGCACATCATTGCCATCGATGAACAATCCGCTGGGCCGGCCGAATTGACGCCAGATTTCAAGCAGTTTGCCGTCCTGTGTAAAAACCTGAACCCGGCTGTTAGCCCGGTCGCCGACAAACAGGCGTCCCTGTGAATCGATCGCAATTGCGTGCGGGGTGTCGAATTCGCCCGGGCCCGTTCCCTTTTTGCCGAATTCCATCAGGTACTTTCCGTCCTTGTTGAATTTCACAATGCGGGAAACGGCGTTCTCATGACCGTCGGCCACGAAGATATCGCCACTGGGCGTCGTGACAACCGCGCACGGCCCATTGAATGTATCGTGGTTCAGACCCGCGACACCGGCCTTTCCAAGCCGCATCACAATCTTTCCGTCCGGGCTGAATTTGATGACCTGCTGGCCTTTGCCCTTGGAGTCGCGGGCGTCAGTCACCCAAACGAACCCGTCCTTATCCACCCAGAGACCATGCGGGTAGACGAAGATTCCGGCGCCAAAGTTGTGCAGCATCTTCCCACTGGCGTCAAACTCAAAAACGGGGTTGAGATCGGAATCGGTGCACGCCGCCATTCCCGACGAGCATCGGTCGGCGACCCAGATATGTCCGTTGGGGCCAACGGCGATTGCGCTGGTCGCAGCCAGTTTCCTGCCTGCCGGCAATTCGGGCCAGTTCGCAGCTTCGTGGTACGGGTTCGGCTGGGAATTCGGCACCTGAAATTCGCCGTCGACATACTTCACTCCGTCGATTGTTCGAAACTGGTTGACGTTGGGGTCCGACGCTCCGCGTCCCCTGCCTCCCCGGCCGGCCCTTCCTCCTGGTGCTCCGGGGGGCGCGCCGGCCTGCTGGCTATACAAGCGGCCGGAAACGAGACTCAGGGCCACGATGGCCGTCAGGCCTGCGAACTTCGCGATATTGGTAACTTGTACTGCCATATTTTATGGATCCTTTGACGTTGGCGTTCTTGCGATTCCTCAAGCGGTCTCTCTGGCGGAATGCGCGATGCTGGAGTGCCCTCTTTGGGCTTCCCTCACCTCCAAAATTCTACGCTCTTCGCTACAGGCTGTCAAAGCAATCCGCAATCCTGGTCTGAGAGGAAAACGCAGGTCGCTTACGGGGAACGCTATAAATTCCAACTAAGCCGCCGCTGTCTTCGGAGCCTCGGCGCTCGCTGCCTCATACACACGCTGCACAGCCGCAACACCCTTACCGAGTTCAACGGCGTGCCCATTCGCCCGCAGAATAATCTCGAGTCCCGCGATCACCCCGAACATGTCCGCGAAATCGAAATAACCCAGATGCGCCATGCGGAAGATCTGGCCTTTCATACTCCCCTGCCCATTCGCAATGATTGCCCCGAAGCGTTCCTTGAAGCCCTTCACGATCGTGCCCGAATCCATCCCGGCGGGCGCTTTGACCGCGGTTACCGCACTGCCCGGACGCTTGGCGAAAAGCTCGAGCCCCAGTTCCACCGATGCCTCCCGGGTTGCCCGCGCCAGCAACTGGGCATTCGCGATCACGTTCGCAATCCCGATTGCCCGGATGTATTTCAGCGCTTCTCCGAGAGCCAGAATCAGCGCCGTTGCGGGAGTCCAGCTCGCTTCCCCCGCATCGCCGCTCTTCTTTTCCTTCTTCAGATCGAAATAGAAATGCGGCAGTGAAGCCGTCTCCGTCATCTTCCACGCCTTGGCGCTGACGGACATGAAGGCCAGCCCCGGCGGAATCATAAAGGCCTTCTGCGACCCGCCAATCACCACATCGAGACCCCAGTTGTCGATGTCGAGCGGCATGGTGCCCAGCCCCGTGATGGCATCCACTACGAACACCGCGTCCGTCTTCTTCACGATCCCGGCGATCGCTCTGACATCGTGCTCAGCGCCGGTCGAGGTCTCCGAAGCCTGAATGAAAACACCCTTAGTGCCGGGTTCCGCCCGCAGCGCAGCCTCAACCTTTTCCGTGGTCACCACGTCGCCGTAGTCAGCCTTAAGCACCGTCGCGTCCAGCCCAAACGCCTTCGCGATTCCCACCCATCGGTCGCCGAATATTCCGGCTGAACACACCACAACCTTGTCCCCGCGGGAGAACAGATTCGAAACCGAAGCCTCCATTGCGCCCGAACCCGATGCCGTAAAACACAGCACATCGTTCTGCGTCCCGTAAACTTCTTTCAGGTCGGCCAGCGCCGATTTATAGACTTTGCGAAACTCCTCCGTACGATGATGGATATCCGACGCCATCATCGCGTGCAGTGCGGGTGGATACAGAGGTGTGGGTCCGGGAGTCAGCAAACGCTGCTTGCGTATGAACATAGGAAGGAAGTACAGTTCTTAGATTATCAAGATGCCCTTACTCGACCAGTTACAGAAGGACCTTGTGGCCGCCATGAAGGCCAAAGAAGAGATGCGCCTCAGCACCGTCCGCATGATCAAGAGCGCCATCCAGAAGGCCGCTTCAGTGGACCCTTCAAAGCCGCTCGACGAAGCCGCCGAACAGCAGCTCCTGAAAAGTCTCGTCAAACAGCGCATCGATGCCGCCGACATGTTCCGCAAGGGCGATCGCGAAGAACTGGCCCTTAAAGAGGAAGCCGAGCGCAGGATCATCGAGAGTTATCTGCCGGCCTCCGCCAGCGAGGACGACATCAGCGCAGCGGTCGAAGCCGCCATGGCCGAAACCGGCGCCACCACGGCTAAACAAATGGGACTGGTCATGAAAGCGGCGCAGGCAAAGCTGGCCGGCAAAACCATAGACGGAAAGCTTCTGAGCGAGAAAGTGAAATCGAGACTCTCATGACCCCTAACCGCGAGCACAAGCCGTTCGTTCCGCCGAACGTCCAGATGAAGGAGTTCACGCTCCGGGCCGTGCTGCTCGGTCTGGTGATGTGCGTCGTACTGGGCGCGGCCAACGCCTATCTCGGTCTCAAAGCCGGGCAGACCATTGCCGCCACCTATCCCGCCGCGGTAATCGGGATGGCGGTGCTGCGCATCTTTAAAGGCTCCATCCTCGAAGAGAACATCGCGCGAACCGCCGGCTCTATCGGCGAATCGGTCGCTGCCGGCGCTGTCTTCACCATCCCGGCGTTCGTGATCTCCCGTTCGTGGCTCGATTTCTCGCCTGGCACCGCTTACTGGAAATCCACTGCGCTGATGATGACGGGCAGTATCCTCGGCGTGCTCTTTGTTTCGCTCATCCGCCGCGTACTCGTCGAGGACCCATCGCTTCCCTTCCCCGAATCCGTCGCCGCTTCGCAGATCCACAAGGCCGGACAAGTGGGCGCGCAGGCCGCCCGCTATCTCTTCTACAACATGGCGCTCGGGGCGACGATTTTCCTCGCCAGCGCATTCGGCGCCTTCGCCACCGATCAGAACTGGTTCTTCAATGTGGGAATTCTGGGAACAAGTAAGCTGCGGCTGGGCGCGCCCGGTTCCGCAAACTACGTCGGCACGGGCGGCACCACCATCTTCTCGGGACCCACCGTCAGCCCCGCCTACGTGGGCGTCGGCTACGTGATCGGACCCGCCCTCGCGTCGCTGAACTTCTCGGGCAGCCTCATCGCCTGGGGTCTGCTGGTGCCGCTGCTCATCTACTTCATGGGACCGCAGCTGCAGAACTTCATGCCGCCCGCGGGATCGCATGATGCCCCATGGCTCTTCCGTTCCATGATGGTCTGGCGCTTCATTGTCAGACCCATTGCCGTGGGAGGCATGCTGACCGGGGCCGCGTACACGCTTTTCAAAATGCGTAAGGCGCTCTTCGGCGGAGTTGCACGCGCCTTCACCGAGCTCAAAACCGGAATGGCGCCCGCCGCCACCACCGCGCGCACCGAGCGCTATATGAGCTCGCGAATCGTACTGGCGGGCATCTTCGTCGTTTTCGTCGTCATGATCGCGCTCTATAAATACCTGTCGGGCGGCATCGTGCCCGCCCTCGTGGCAGCTTTTGTCATGCTGATCGTCGGCTTCTGCTTCGCTACGGTATCGGGCTACCTGGTGGGCGTTATCGGCTCCTCAAACAACCCTATTTCCGGCCTCACACTCTCAACGGTCATCATCGCCGCCCTGCTCATGGTGGCCCTGGGCGTCTCCGGAACCGGTGGGGTAATCGCCGTTCTCGGCGTTGCGGCCGTCGTCTGCGTTTCAAGCGCGGTCGCGGGCGAGCTCCTGCAGGATTTCAAAGTCGGCTACATCATCGGAGGCACACCGCGCAGCATCCAGATCGTGGAACTGATCGCGGTGGTGGTGGCAAGCGCAGTCATGTACTTCCCCCTTCTCGCGCTGCACCAGGGCAACATCAACACCGGCGGCATCGGCTTTGGAGACCCCAAACTCTCCGCCCCCCAGGCGGGCCTGATGGCCTCGCTCGCTCAGGGCATCGTCGGTGGAGATATGGCCTGGCCTCTGATCATCACCGGAATCCTGATGGGAGTCGCCATGATCCTGATCGGAGTCAAGAGCCCAATGCTGGTCGCAATCGGCATGTACCTGCCGATCGGCACCACCTTCGCCATCTTCATTGGAGGCATGATTCGCTGGGCCTCAGACGCCATCGGCGAGCGCCGTCACCTGAACGAAGCCCAGCGCACGCGCGTCGAAAGCATAGGGGTTCTCGCGGCTTCAGGATTGATCGCGGGCGAGGCGCTCATGGGGCTGGTCATCGCCTGGTTCAACTACAAGGACATCAACGTCCCCCAGATGTTTGCAGATCCGTCCTACACCGTAGGCATGGCCGCTATGATTCTGCTGGCGCTGGTGCTCATCTACGTGCCGCTAAAGAATGCAGGCAGACCCGAAGATCCCGCACCTCCGGCCGCGTTCGGGTAAGGCCATCGTCGCGCGCCGTTCAGTCAGTGTGCCGCAGGCGAGCGCGACGCGATCAACTGGAATGCCAAGGCAGGGGGTGAAGCCGCGGCGGCAGATGCTATGCCTGGCGCCTGCCGACCCGGATTCGCGACCCTAAAACGAAGAGGCCGAAAAGAAGCCCGCCGCTCGCAAATAAAAAGGCGCTGCCTGGCTCTGGAACGGCCCCGACACCAACGGTTGTTTCGCAACCCTCGGTATCGCTTGAGACATTGTTTGTGTCCAGCGTTACCGCGCCATTACGGGCCAGCGCGCGGCCGCATCCAATTGTCGCGCCGGTATTGAGCGTAATGCTGGCAAGCGCCAGAATATTTCCCTGGAAAGCAGTGGTGGTGCCGAGCGTCGCCGAACTTCCAACCTGCCAAAAGACGCTGTCGCCCTCACCGCCGTTCGTAAAAAGCACCGACGAAGCCGAGGCTGTTGTCAGGGTGCTCCCGATTTGAAAAATGAAGACGGCATTAGGATCGCCCTGCGCATCCAGGGTAAGGGTTCCGGTCAGTTGCGCCGAAGTGTCGAAGCAATAGACTCCGGAAAGGAGAGTCTTCCCACCCAGATCCTGGCCCGTCCGGTTGCTGTCACAGGACCGTCCCGCCGCGGAATTATAGGCAGTGGTCAAGTCGGTCTGCGCCTGGAGAGCGACCGCATCGCCATCGTGCATGACGCCTCCCGTTAACGTACCGGGAGGAAAGCCTGTAACCGCCGTGCCTGGCCATACTCCGAGATCTCCGTTGATCGTTGAGTTCCCGGTATTTGTTACGGTTGATCCGGCCAGCACAGCGAAGCTGTCCGCCGTTCCCAGATTCACTATCGCGGTTGCCCAGGCACTCGGAATAGCCGATAAAACTACCAGCGCACAAATTGCACGTTTCATGTTGCCTCCAATATTGTCCAGTGGCAGGTGCTAATTTGCAAGCTTGAACAGTTGGTGGAAGAATATCTCTATTACCAGACAATGTCAAGAATATATCTGTGCTGTATTGCCATTAATGTGCCTGAAATGAAGTGCGGAATAGCGATAATACCAGCGATTTGTACTGCTAACCCAAGGTTTTACCCGATTGCGGCGCCTCAGCGAAATTAAACTGTCCTGGTCGCAGGCGTTTCCCCTCACAGGCTGGAGTTTTGGATAGAGTCTCGGCCAAAAAAAACGGCCGTTTCCCCTGAAAATACCGGCGCTAAAATGGTCGTATTAATTCCGTTACGCGCGCTTAATTCACCCGGGCGCGGCGGAACCCATCCAGAGCAAATTCGAGATCGGCGATAGAGTGCGCGGCCGTAACGCAAAGGCGCAGCCGCGCCGAGCCCAGGGGCACGGCAGGAAACAGAATCGGCGTTACGCCAATGCCCATTTCGCGCAGCCTGCCGGCCAATATCGCCGCCGCCGCTTCGTCCTGCATGATCACGGGAATAATCGGGGTCTCGGAATGCGCGGTATCGTAGCCAAGAGCCTTCAATCCATCCCGCAGGAAGTGCGCATTCGTATCGAGGCGGGCCACCCGCTCCGGCTCTTCCTTCAAGATCCCCAGAGCGGCGGTGACGGCTGCCACCGAAGAAGGCGCCAGCGCCGCCGAGAAGATAAACGGCGCGGCCGAGTGCTGCAGATAAATCGCCAGATCCTGCGATACGGCTACAAAGCCTCCATTCGACGGAATACCTTTCGCCAGCGATCCGGTCCAGATATCGACATCCTGCGCCGAAAGCCCGAAGTGCTCATCTGTGCCGCGTCCATGCGTCCCGAGCACGCCCGAGGCATGCGACTCGTCGATCATCAGAAAGCAACCCGTTTCCCGCTTCACCTGAACCAGATCGGGCAGCCGGCAGATATCCCCATCCATCGAGAACACGCCATCCGCGACAATCAGCGTGCGATTCGCCGGAGCGCCATTCGAGATCTCATGCCGCAGCGAATCCATATCGTTGTGGCGGAACCGCTGCAGCGGCACGCCGGCGAGCCGGCACGCATCGACCAGACTGCGATGCGAAAGAGAATCGAGGATGACGCGATCCTGCGCGGAAAGCAGACTCGCAACCACCGCCAGGTTCGCCAGATAACCGGAGCTGAAGGTGATGGCGGCATCCGTACCCTTGAAATCGGCCACAGCCCGTTCCATCTGATGATGCAGGTCGGTGGTGCCGGTGAGCATGCGAACGCCCCCTGTGCCCGTGCCGTATTTTCGAATGGCATCGATTGCGGCCTCATCGATGCGCGGATCGCCGATCAACCCGAGATAGTCGTATGACGAGAGCATCAGCAACTCCCGCCCTTCCGCCCTTACCCATGGTCCCGAGCGCCCTTCGAGCGGCAGTTGATAGGGATACACGCCGAGATCGCAGGCCCGGCCCATCAGGTCGAACACGCGCCGCGCGCGACCGTCGAGCAACAGATCTTTCTGCAGATTCCAATGCCCTCCCGAACGGAAAAATCCGTTGAAGAGCTCCCCTGAACCAATGGTTGCTTTTTTGCTATCGATCATCTGTGCCGGAGACAAGAGTATATTCTAGTGTGGCTGTTCTTATCATCGCTCTGTTCATGTTCGGGCGGGCTTTCGGGGGCCAGATTTCCCCCGCGGGCCTTTGGAAGACCGTCGACGACAAGACCCACAAGACCAGGGGACTGGTCCGCATCTTCGAAAAAGACGGCGCGTTCTTCGGCCGCATCGAGAAGACCTTCGATGCCAAAGAAGCTACCGAGCGCTGCATCAAGTGCGAAGGCGAGCGCCACGACCAGCCCATCGTCGGCCTCACCATACTTCGGGACATGAAGAAGCGCGAATCCGATTATGGGGGCGGCGACATTCTCGACCCGGAAACCGGCACCGTCTACCGCTGCAAGATGACACTCGATGACGGCGGCCGGCGGTTGGTTGTGCGCGGGTTCATCGGGATCTCGCTTCTGGGGCGGTCTCAAACGTGGACCCGCGAGGAATAACCCCGTCTGTCCGCGTCAAGGTCCACAGGATCGCCGAGCAGACCAGTGGCATCAGCCCGAAGCCGATAAACACGGGCGTGTACGAATAATGCTCCACCACCCAGCCGGTGATCAGCGTGAATACCATGCCGCCGAAGCCCGCACCCATGCTTGCCAGACCAAAAACGGAAGCCACCGAATTCTTCGGGAACACATCCGCGGGCAGTGAAAGCATGCTGGCCAGACTCCCGGTGTATCCCGTCATCGCGAGCGATACAAACGCGATCGACCAGGCCGCCGAGGGGGCCAGCACGGCCGGAATGGCGGCGAGCATCAGCAACGCAAACAGCGTGATCGATGTCTTGCGGGCCACGGTCACCTTCATCCCACGTCCGACCAGCGCACCAGAAACCATTCCGCCGAGCAGATTGCCCGACCCCGCGGCGCAGAACGGAATCCACGCGTAGGCGCCGATTGCCGCCATGTCGAAGTGCCGCACGCTCTTCAGGTATTCGGGAAACCAGAAGATGTAGAAGTACCAGACCGGGTCGAGAAAAATCTTAGCGACTGTAAAGCTCCAAACGAACCTCGTGCGGAACAATGGCCATGGCGCCGGGGTTGGCGCAGCAGGGGCCTCCTCCACCGTTGCGGGCGGGCGATAGGTGGGCCACCACACCAGCAACCACACGAAGCCCAGCACGCCGGTCAGCAGAAACGCATACTGCCAGCCATACCGCAGCAGAATGAAAGCCACGACGGGGGGCGCGAGGATCGCTCCGGCGGACGACCCGCTGTTGAATATCCCCGAAGCGAGCGCCCGCTCTTTCTCCGGGAACCACTCGGCTACAATCCGGATGGCCGCCGGCCAGTTCCCCGCCTCACCGGCGCCCAGCAGGAACCGGAACACGCCGAGGCTCAGCGCTCCCCGCGCAAAAACGTGGAGCACCGAGGCTATCGACCACCAAAGGATGCACAGGGCGTAGCCAAGGCGGGTGCCCAGCCGGTCGATCAAAGGCCCCGAAACGCCGCTCATGATCGTGTAAGCCAGCAGGAACGCGAACACTACCCGCGAGTACGCAATGTTGTCCATGTGGAACTGCTCGCGCAGCACCGGAGCGGCGACCGAAAGGGCCTGGCGGTCGAGATAATTGATCAGCGTCGCCCAGAACGCGAGAGAGATTATGAACCAGCGCCGGGGGGAGGGCTTCACGTGGGGCGTTATTCATGATATGTCTATATTGCTGAGTCACACAATCGCACCCGAGGGAATGAATGAGAATTGAAAGACTACTACAGACAGTTGTAATATCAGCTGGGATCTGCGCCGCTCAGCAGAACCAGGGCGCCGAACCGGCGACCCTGCAGCATCAGAGACTCGCGGGTACCTCTGCTAACACTGGCGCCACTACCGCCAGCGGCACGCACAATGCAGACGCCGTAAATCCCACTTTGCTCGACATAGGAGCCGGCAGCGATCAGGGCAACGTTGGCCACTTCACCACGATGGCGGACAAGCAGTTTGCGAAGATGCTGGCGGCGCGTTCTCTTATGGCTATTAAGCTTGGCAACGTTGCGGTAGAGCGCAGCAGTAACGATGCCGTAAAGCAGGTGGGGCGGGAAATGGTTGCCGAATACACGAAATGGTCCATTGGTATGGCGAAGGCTTCGAATGGACTTGGCATCAAGCTTCCGAGCGAGCTCGACTCGAAGCAGCAGGCAACTTTTAACAGGATCTCGAAATTGTCCGGGATCGAATTCGATACCGCTTATCTGAAGGAGATGGTCACGATTCAGAACAAAGCACTGACCGTGGCTCAGTACGAGGCGACGAATGCCGGCATACCCGGATTTCGGCACTGGGCAGGCGTCATGGTGCCGATCATCCAGGGCCAGCTCGAGGACACCAAACGCGCCATGGACGGCGCTGAAGCCCGGAAGCAGTAGCGTTCTTGCGGGCGAAGGATGGCCGACGTTCCTTCGCCCGCAAGACACTTTCCAGCGCCCACATTCTTAGTCAATTCGGGTCAAGGACGCGGATTTCCGAGGCTGACCGTTTTGGACAGCGGCGGTTTTTGAAAATTCAAACCCATTGGGGGCGATGCCGGTCC
>JBDUBZ010000392.1:0-3451 GCA_040003745.1 Terriglobia bacterium | reverse complement strand
AATATAGTGTTTGGCGATCCCCGGTACCAACGTGCCTTGCGTCGTAACCGTCCATCGCTCGATGTGGGATTCAAGGAAATCCGCGTATTCTTCGATAAATACCGCCGCGTTGCGATCGCCGTGACTCCTGGCGAAGTCCGCCGCGCAGATGAGACCCGCGATGCAGGCGGCAAGTGTCGACGGGGAATACCCGCTATTCTCCTCCCAGCGCTCTTGTTCCGTGACTGGTCCATGCTGGATGAGAAATCCGGCAGCGGCCTTCACCATTGGATAGGGCTCGAAATCGCCGAGTTCGCCCGCCTTCCACAGGCGCCACGCGAGCATGATGGGAAACGCAACCTGGTCCAGTTGAATGCCGCGCCAATAGGGGGTTCCATCAATCCAGAAATTTTGGGCGAAGCCTCCATCCGGCCGTTGCGAGCACGCCAGGTACACCAGCGCCCGACACGCAGTTCCAGCGGCGCCGCACGCCAACAGAGCGGTCACACTGTTAACCATGTCGCGCGTCCATACCAGGTGATATCCGCCGAGGTCCTCATCTCCCTTGGCCTCTCCCCAGGGAATACTTGCCGAGGCTATGACCGCACCAACAAACGTTTTGTCTTCATGCGCGAGCAGCAGGCTATGGCTGATGCAATAGAGGCGACCGCCGTCTCCTGAACCATTCTTGAGGTCAGCGATATCCCGAGTTGCGCGGCGCCATTGCTGAAGATACTTTTCCCGATGCTGCGCAAAGGGCTCACTCAACGACTGGAAAAGCGACGTAATCGCGGCGTGAGCACTGTCACCGAATGCCAGACCAAGTGTGAACTGAGCGTCTTTCGGGAGGTCAATTTGCCCGACCACCGCAACATTGCCATCCTCGGCACGTTCAAAATCCCAGTCGAGTGTCAGATGGTTCTTCAGATCTTGCCAGCCGTCGGACGCACCGACGTACCCGCAAGAGGCTTTGACGAACCCTGCGTTCGTACCCATGGCAAGGTAGGTACCATTTTTCCAGGCGAGGAGAATCGTTTTGCCCGCTATCCGTAACCGTTGAGCGGAATTGCCCCATCCCCCGACATCCAAATGGGGCGCCAGTAACGCGTATATTCGCAAGCTGCTTATCCAGGCTGGTGTCGCCTGAACCTGCAGATGAACAAGTACGCACGGCCGATGAGGGTCGGTTACGATCTCTTTAACCAGCCGATACCGTCGTTCACTGTCGGTGCTCTCGATGTGGTAGCCAAGAGTGTGCTCCTCGATATAAGAAATCGTACTCTCAAGGTCCCGTTTCTCTTCATGGAAGAACGTTTCTCCGTCCGTGATGAGGAACTGCATATCACGCACCTGTGGACGATCAATGGTGGGGTAGTAGATTTCGTTCAGAATACCGTGCGATAAGGTGAACCAGACGCGGCTGGCGGCTGAGTACGCAGTGCCCACACCCTCCTTGGCGCTGGAAGTCCATCGCGGCGGGATTCCTGGGCAACCAAAAGCCATTCCAATGCCGGCCGATTGATCGTAGCTCATAGCATTTCGTCAGACTGAACGCCGCGAAGGGGGATCACGGAAACGTCAGATGCTGTCGCGCGAATGCGGACAAGTCCGTTGAATCGACCACCAGCGACCGCTTGCCCCAATCCGGCCGAAGGAAGATGGGCTGGGAGAGCAAAACGCGCCGGGCTGCGAGACGCGGTTTCGCGGGGATGCTCTGTACGGACGTTAGTGTTCACTGGCTGCTTCCGCTTCGTCCGCAAGCAGCGGCTCCCGCAGCCAGCGCGTCCGCGATCAACCGTCTGGCATCGATCACGCGATTTCCTGAGACCCCGCGGAATCCCGATCATGAGAGGCGGCACGGAGACGAGTGCCGCCGGTAATGGCGCCATGCTTGAAATCTAACGCAAAGCATGTCAAAACAGTGTCAAGAAAGGGGGTCGTGAACTGGGTAGGATTAGCTTGGCGCCCGAGGCCTGAGTCTTGACCGCTTCTTGACATGTCTTGCTCTAAACTTGGCTTGGGGTTGTGAGCGGCCGGGTTGGATGATTGCCTGGCACGATGCGCGCTGTTGCCAGCTCAGGGCGAGAGCATCACTCATCTTCAAAGCGCTGAAAGACGCAGTTCTACTCACCGGACATGACAGGCCCAAAGTTTGATCAGGCAGTTCGCGGAGGCAATATGATCTCGTTCGATGCGGCACACAGAACCGTCCATTATCCGCCTGATCGCCGATTTCGCATCTGGATTCGACCTTCCATCCTGATCGGGATCGGTATCGCGATCCTTTCTATAATCTCGGCGTCCTGGATCGAAGTCGCCGTGGCCGGCCTGCCTGCCTCAGATTCCAGCCGTTCCTCAGATATATCCAGACAACTTCGCAGGGCCGCACGGATTTCCGGTCTGGGTGCGTTACTGCCACTTCTTCAATTTTCTATTTGTGATGATGCTGATTCGCAGCGGTCTATCCATCCTGATGGATCATCCACGTCTGTATTTCAACGATGACTGCACGCCGGGGAGCGAATGGATCTTGGGGGAGGGCCGGCACGGTCCAGATTCGCTCTTTACACCGAGAATTACAGATGGATGGGTCGCTGCATTAGTTTTCGCCGCAGGCTCGTGGAGTTACTCTGCATGTTTTCGACGGTCTGAGCCGTAAAGATTCAGATGATGCGGCGCTGCACTATTCGATGTGAATTGGAGATCGGACGGCAAACCATCGAAAATAGGCGTGGATCAGAGAGTATCGTGCCGGTCAGGTTCTGCATCATTGCAGGCTTCGCACGCGGGCTCGCAGTTGCCCGGTACCCATCTCCGTCCCCGGCTCGGCACGGTCTGCCCGAACGTAACCCATCGCCACCACTTTCCCCAGAGCGGGAGAGTAGGCGGCTGACGTGATCTCGGCGACCGACGCACCGCCGATCTGCAGCCTGGTCCCGGATTCGGGCGGCTGCTGTCCTTCGATTTCAAGCGCCACGAGCACGCGGCTGATCAACCCGCGCGAGCGGAGCCGTTCCACAATCTCCTGTCCCAGATAACAACCTTTATGAAAATGCATCGCCTGCGGTTGATTCGCTTCCTGAGCGAGATAGCGCTCGGTGATATCTTCGCCATAATGTGGCTTGCCGTGTTCCAGACGCACGACCCGGAACGCATCCTCATCCGCGGGCACCGCACCCGCAAAGGCGATTTTTCTCAGAATCTCGTCCTTCTCTGCAACATCCACGATGACGAAAAAGCCGGTCTCACCGGTGAGGCTCAGTCTGGCTACCAGAGCCGGCCCCCACTGGGCGTTGGCGCCATAGGCGCTCTCAAGCATTGGAGCTCCCGCCGCAGCCATGACATCGGGCGACTTCGGTCCTTCCACCGCGATTGTTGCGAGCGCCGGTGTGAGGTCCTCCAGGGTAACGTCATCCCCGATAATGAATTTGTCGAGATGTTCCAGTAGCTTCGGCAGCGTTTGGGGCTCAGA
>JBDUBZ010000090.1:0-11666 GCA_040003745.1 Terriglobia bacterium | reverse complement strand
ACTCGAACCCCCGGCCTACTGATTCGAAGTCAGTCGCTCTATCCAGCTGAGCTACAGGCGCGCATGTGTGGGTTGTTTCAGACTTGAGTCTAACATTCCGCCCGCCCGTCCGGGCTATCCTGAGCCGTGAGCACACTCGCAAAGAAGGCCGACGAAAACGAAGTGAAAATCGCGGCCCCCGACGTTCAAACGCTCCGCACCGCCCTCCGCGCCGCGGGATTTCGCGTCCTCAAACGGCGCGTCTTCGAGCAGAACATTGTCCTCGACGACCCCGCCAAATCTCTCCGGTCCCGGGGCCTTCTGCTGCGCCTCCGATGGGCCGGAAAAGTCGTGACCTGCACGTTTAAGGGCGCCAATAAACCCGGCCCGCACAAGCGCCGTGAAGAACGGGAGTTCCATTCGGACAGTGTCGAGGAATGCCTGGCCGTCTTCAAAGGTCTCGGCTACGAGCCGTCTTTCCGCTACGAGAAATACCGCACCGAGTTTTTCCGTGCAGGCGAACCGGGCATCGCGACTCTCGACGAAACGCGCGTCGGCGTATTCATGGAACTCGAAGGCCCGGCGCGCTGGATCGACCGCACCGCCAAAGCGCTTGGGTACTCGCGCGACGATTACATCACGGCCAGCTACGTCCGGTTATTCACCGAGTTTGATGCGGGCGCTTAGCGGGTTTGCAACTGCACCAGCGGCTCATTCTGCCGCTGTGCCGCCGCCGGAGCGGAGATCGTCTGCGGGGCGCGCCAGAAATCCATATACGATGTGTAATGCACGCACGCCACCGTGCATCGCGGCGCGCAGCCCTTTTCGGTAATGAATTCCCGCCTGATATCGTCGCGCGTGTATTCAGCGAGGGGCTTGCCCGGATAACCGCGCTGCTGGGAGCAGTAATGCACCAGCCCTTCCTCGCAAACATAGAGGTAACGCGCTCCGGCCCGGCACTTCCACTTGTTCTCAATGCCGTGCGCGATGTTGTCCTGAAAATAATTCAGGCGGGCGTAATTCTTCTTGCCCATCTCCCGCACCTGCAGATAGATGCTCTGCTCCACTTCGGTCAGAGGCTGCAATTGTCCATCGCCGTCGTGAATAATTCCCACGGTGGAAGTGAAACCGAGCTGTACGGCGCGCTTTGCCACCGCAATCGCGTCATGCGGATCGTGAATGCCGCCGCCCACCACCGAATTGATGTTGACGTGGAAATCGGCGTGTTCGGCAAGCAGTTCCAGGCGCGGATCGAGCGTCTTCAGGCTCTTCTTCGAGACGTCGTCCGGCTTGACGTTATCGATGGAAATCTGCATGTGATCGAGCCCGGCGCGATTCAGGTTCCGGATCCGGTCCGCATTCAGAAGGAAGCCATTCGTGATCATTCCCGCCATCGCGCCGTGACTGCGAATGCGGACGATCAGATCGTCGAGATCGGGATGCAGCAGCGGTTCACCGCCACTAAAAGATATGATGCTGGTGCCCAGGCCGCCCAGCAGATCGATGCGCCGCAGCATCTCGTCGGTCGGGACGGGCTTCGAAAAATCGTCGTACTCGTTGCAATAAGTGCAGGCCAGATTACAGCGCCGCGTGGGGATGATATGGGCAAGCACCGGGTGATCCGTGGAACGGATTCCGTCGGCCAGCATGCGCCATTCGCGCGCGCGGCGTCCGGCGGCGATCAAACTTCTTCTCAACCGGTTTGACGACGAAGGCATGTTCGGTGAAAGGACTATTACAACACACGTTCAGAATCGGTAATCGACCGGCTTGATGCCCTTAACCCGCAGATATACAATGCATTGACCGCGATGATGCTCAACGTGATCAAATGCCAGGATAATGCACTCGAGGGCGGTCATTTTCTGCCCTTCGGCTTCGACGATTCTGTTGTTTAAATCCGCGTCGGAAAGCGAACCTATTGCGGCGGCGCCGGAATCGAAAGATGCCTTGACGGCGGCAATCGCCGACTCTTTATCGGTCTTCTTCGGATCGAAAAGACTATTCACCGGCTTCTGCAGAGAGCCGGTGATGTACATGTTCCCGCTCGCGATGTGGACGATCTGCTCGCCAAACGTCATCTCCTCCGGATTCGGACGAGAGGTATAGGCGTCGGCAGGCATCTGATTCGCCAGTTCGACGATGTAGTTCTTCGACTTTTCCCACCGCGCCAGAAGCCTCGTCACGGCGGCATTATCCGCCGCGTGCAGGGGCAGGGAAGAGAGGAGCAAAAGTCCTGTCGCAAGTGCGCTACGTATATGCATAGACGCAGCTTAGCGCACTAATCCTTACCGGATTAATCCTTACCGGATTATTCCTTACTGGATTATTTCTTACTGCACTAGTCCGGGTCCCGATGCACCGAATCCACGGTGAAAGCGGGGGCGCAGACCGCGATGTATTCCGCTCCTTCATCATCAGGCGTGCTGTAGCGGACCCATTCCCCCTTGGCCGTCGACACCGCCTGGCCGGCATGGACATCGACGCTGCCTTCCCGATGCTCCACCCGAAGCATCCCCTTGAGCACTACGGTGTATTCATCGAAATCGGGAGTCTGTCCGGGCTCGACCCATCCCCCGGGACTGCGCATATGAGCGACGCTTACGGCCTGTGTGTCGGAGTTGACGCGGCCGATATATTCATCGATCAGTTTCGGCCGGGTACCGGCGGCTGCCACACGGGCGGGCTTGGTTATGAGGATTGGAGGCATTGTTCTTTTGTCGGCGGAAACGAAAACGGCATGTGGATGCATCTAAACACTGGAACGTCTTTTCCCCTGCCAAAATCATACTTGATCCTCAGCCCCAACCATGCCTAAAATGACCTTTTTGCGAGAGGCGTTAGAGCCCATGACTCCGCGTGACGATTCCGACCCCTTAGCGCCCCAGCGGGAGGCGGCTTTTTTCTATGGTCTTTTCCTGCGCGGTCACTCGCTTGAAGCCCTCCGCCAGGATATCGACATCCCCCGCGGCGTTATCGATAAATGGTTGATTGGAAAAGACTTTCAGGGTGCATTCCGCGCCGATCTGGACCGCGTTTATCAATACCGTAAGCAGGTTCTGGCCATCTTTGAGGGGCTTGTCTCGAACGAGCACACCCGCGTTCACGTCCACTAAAGAGAGCACGCCATGCGGGATAAGTCGGCGCGGACTTCGCGGACATGAATCTGAACGGGTCGCGTTCGGGCAATTTCAAGGGAAGCGAACTGCCGAAGGTGGTGGTGGGAAATCGGAAAGATCGAGCCTGATGGAGAATAGACTTGCCAACCAGAGCTCAGGGGAAAATCTGCGAGCCCGCGGAATGAAGTTCACCACCAGCGGTCCTCTGCTGCGGACGTAAGGGTGAAATATCGGCGCTCGCACCGTAGGTCGGAGCGAGCGCCGATTTTAACTATTGCTTGAACTTGCTGCCGTCCCGATAGGTCGTGTGGCAGTTGCGGCAGGTACCGTTGATCTTCTGCATCGCGGCAGCCTGATCTTCTGGCGTTGTGGCGGCCGCAAGGGTCTTGGCTGCATCCTTCGCCGCATCGGCCATCTTCACCGCATCTTCTTTCTGCTTTTTCGCCCAGAACTCCGAGATATGTTCAAAGTTATCTTCCATGATTTTGGCCTGCGTCGTGATTGCAGCGGAATCTTTCGCCGCGACAGCACCGCGGGACGCCTGACTGGCGCCGGCGGCAGCCTTCATCCAGGTCTGATACTGGGCGAGGTCATCCTGAGCGACAAGGCCAACGGCGCACAGTGCAAATAAAGTTACAAAAATGGAAGCTCTAAGCATCCTTATAGAATACATGGATTCAAACGGCGTTGAACGACCGGGAATGTAACGCTTTGTCAAGCGCCTCCACGAAGAAATACTCGCCCCACATGACCGACTCGCCCACGCCCAGGCCCTTGTGAATGTGATAAACGCCGCCTCTGAGGATCCCTTCCCATCCAGTGGCGGGGTCGGCCAGATATTCACGGCATAGGGTAGCCACTATGGTTTGCGCCACCTGACGATAGAAACCGGCCTTTACGGTATCCGTCAGCAGGCCGGCAAGCTGAAACAATCCCGATGCCGCAATGGCCGTGGCGGAGGTATCCACCTGGCGGCGGGACTCCTCCGGCGCGTCATAATCCCACGGTGGAACTCCATTGGCCGGAGTGGCGGTGATATAGAAATCGGCGCACTCTTCGGCGGTCTTAAGGAATCTCGCGTCGCGGGTAAAACCGTAAACCGTGCCAAAGCCGTAGAGCGCCCACGCCAGGCCGCGCGACCAGCAGGAATCGCCCCGGTAGCCCTGATGAGTAGTCTGGCGCAGAAACTCGCCGGTCGTCAGATCGAACATGCCCTCATGCGAAGTCGAGCCGTCACCGCGCACCAGCACGCGCCGCGTGGTGAGGCAGTGGCGCGATGCGATGTCATAGAGTTGCTCGTCGCCCGTTTCCAGTGCCGCGTAAAAAATGATTCCGACGTTCATCATGACGTCGATGAACAGAGAGTCTTCCGAAACGAACGACCGCAGGTATTGCCCCTTCTCCCGAAAGCGCAGCCCCATCGTGCGGCCCGCCTGAATCAGTACTTCGTTTAAGGCCTTGTCGCCCGTCAGCTCGAGCCAGCGCTTATAAGTCGAGTTAAAAATGAAGCCCAGATCGTGCACATTGCGGTCGAACTTGCGGGATTCGAGCGGCTCGGAATAGCGGATGGCGCTCGCCTTCCATCGGGCGCCGTCTTTGCGCGAAGCCAGTATCCACATCATGCCTGGAAGGAAGCCGTCGCACCAGTGCGTCCAGGCTTCGCCCGCGTGTTTCCAGTGGCCGCCGGCGGTATACATGGGATAGAAATCCGGGTGCTTATCGATGAGGCTCGCAATCTGGCGAGCTGTGACATCGAAGGCGTGCTCAAGCAGATGGCGGTCCGGACGTGCACTGATTTCGATCAAAATTTCTCCAATCGGAGGGATTTCGCCACATTATATCGGCGCGGCCCTTCTCAAAACGCGCGCGCGCCGCTACAATGCGGAGAATGCCCACGCGCACCCGCGCAGCCATTCCGGCGCTCGATCCCAAATACGCTTTCTACGAGCTTGAAATCCGCCTTTCGAAGATTCATCGCTGGGGAGTCTACGCGCTCGAAGATATTCCCTCGCGCCGCAAAGTGATGGAATACCGCGGCGAGCGCATCAGCCGTAAAGAGACACGGCGCCGCAGCGACGAGCAGGGCCGGCTCATCTACCTGTTCACGCTCGATAACTATTGGACACTCGATGGAGCCGTGGGCGGGAGCGGCGCTGAATACTGCAATCACAGCTGCGATCCCAATCTCGTGACTGAGATCCGCAAGGGGCACATTTTTTATCTGAGCCGTAAGCCCATCCGCAAGGGCGACGAACTGACCATCGATTATCACTTCGCCAAAGACGTGGAAGAGGTGCTTTGCAAGTGCGGCACGGAGAAATGCCGCGGGACCATCAATCTTAAGTAGACCCGTCCCATTCCCAGCGCTCGATTTCCAGCAGCCGGTTGTATTTCGCCAGCCGTTCCGACCGTGTGATGGACCCAACCTTGATCTGACCGGCGCCCGACGCGACCGCAAGGTCGGCCAGAAACGAATCCTCCGTCTCGCCGGACCGTGCGGAGATCACCGCGCCATAACCGGCCTCCCGCGCACGATCGATTACGGCAAATGTTTCGGTGATGGTGCCGATCTGATTCATCTTTACCAAAACCGTGTTAGCCGCTCCCTCCTGAATCCCCCGATTCAGGCGCGCGATGTTCGTGGCGAACAGGTCGTCGCCCACCAGCTGGGTGGAAGCGCCCAACCTGCTGGTGATCGTTTGCCAGCCTTCCCAGTCGTCCTCCGCCAGCGGGTCTTCAATGGATTGAATGCCATATCGCGGAACCCAGTCCGCGAGCAGTCCGGTTATTTCGTGAGCCTCGATACGCCGGCCTTCAAATGAATATTCTCCGTTGCTGTAAAAATGCGTGGCCGCGACATCAAGCGCAATGTGCATGGCCGTGTTCCCGGAATCGATAGCCTGCCGCAGCAACGCCACGGCTTCCTCATTCGACCCGAGATGGGGTCCCCACCCGCCCTCATCGGCCACGCCCGTCAGGACGTAACCGCGGTCGGCGAGCAATTCCGCGGTACGGTGGTGAACCTGGACAATGGCTTCCAGCATGGACGCCTGGCTGGTGTACCCGGCAGGCATGGCGAGAAAATCCTGGAACTCCAGATTGCGCCCCGCATGCAGACCGCCCGAGATGATGTTGACCATGGGTATCGGGAGCCGCGGCTGGCGCGTGCCGGCCAGATGTTTCCACAAAGGAATCCTGCGAGCGATGGCGGCCGCGCGGGCGACCGCGCACGACACCGCGAGCAGCGCGTTGGCTCCCAGACGGCGTTTGTTCTCCGAGCCATCGATTGCGATCAGGCGCGCGTCGATGGCCTCCTGATCGTCGGCCTGCAGACCCGCCACGGCCGGACCGAGCACCTCTTCTATATGCCGAACAGCATGTAACACGCCTTTCCCGCCGTAGTGCGTACCGTCGCGGTCGCGCAGTTCCACAGCCTCATGCCGGCCGGTCGAGGCGCCCGAAGGAACCTGTGCGCACGCGCGTGTTCCGTCCGACAGCAAGACCTCGGCCTCGACGGTCGGATTACCGCGCGAGTCGAGTATCTCAAGTGCCCTTACACGCGCAATTTTCATCGCTCGAAAATCTCCCCGACCGATCGCGCGGGCTCCCGCATCAGTGCGAGCGCCAGCGCCCGGGCACTGTTCCTCATATCGGCATCCAGATACTCGGCCGGTGACTTGCCATCCACCCGCGCCAGCAGCAGCGCCGGCAAATGCTCGAGCGCCGCATCGCAGACCCAGCCCGCAGCCGGAGGCAGCCCGGCCCTCAGCGCCCTGGTGAACGCTTCCGCCAGCGCCGCGAAAGTGGCGGCATGCCGCGGCAGATAGATACTCTTCAGCAAGAGATGAGTCCAAAGGAAGGCCACATCGAACGCGGGATCGCCGAAGTGAACCACTTCCCAATCGATTGCCCAGACTTCGCCGCCGTCGATGAGCAGATTCTTCGGACTGAAGTCGCCATGAACCAGACTGACTCTGCGAGTGGCGGACCGCTCTATGAGGTCGAGAAAATAATGGGCCACCTCTGGATGCCGACCGGAGGTGAACCTGTAGTACGGATCGACCCGAAGCTCTTCAAAAACAGTCTGGTCGTGGAAGGGGCGCTCGGCCTCCGGATTGTTCCAGCTGACGGAGATCACAGACGCCAGCAGTTCACCGACCGCAACGGCCACCGAAGGCTCCAGGTATCCTCGCAGCAGGCTTGTTTTCCACATTGCCGCGGTGCGCGGAGCGGCTTCCATCAAAATCGCGAATTCGGAGGGATCGTCGACCAGAATCGCCGGGATGCGGCCGCGCGAAATCCTGGACGACAGCCACCGCATGGCGGCAGCTTCACGAAGAACCCGAGCGCGGCTCGACAGCCATTCTTCTTCCACGCGCAGCTGCCCCAGCGACTGTTTGATCACGCCGCGAAAGCCGGTTCCTTCGACAAGGATGACCGTATTCGACACGCCGCCACCAAGTGAGTGAAAAGCAGCGTTGGTCACGGGCATGTTGTGGCGGGCCAGCCAGGCTCCCGCAGTGGCTGTTGAGAGCTGCATCCAGCGATTATGTTATCTCTCACTTTTCAAAGAGATATTTCTCTAGTGATCCCACTAAAAACATTCAAGGGGGGTAAACCTTATTGCGAGTTCCGCCGATAGAGCAAAAGAGGTCGATGATGACGAATAATGTTGCCCTGAAGTCTGTTTTAGTTTGTGACACCCAGCCTGTTGCCATTGAAGGCATGCGTGGAATGCTTGAAGCGAGTGGCGATATGCGTTTTGCAGGCGGAGTCTGCAACATCGCCGCCGCCTTCGAACTGGCCCGCACAATGTCGCCTGCAGCTGTGCTGATCGATAAAGGAATGGGCGCACCCGCGGTAATGGATTGGCTCCGCCATTTCCAGCCCGGTGAGGCGAAATGCGCCACTGTTTACTGGGGCAGCGGCGTTACTGAAGCCGAAGCACTGCGCCTGTTGCAGGCGGGAGCACGTGGTATTTTGCGCCGCACGGCTGAGCCCGATGTACTGCTTACGTGCCTCCGCGCGGTCACCAACGGCGGCGTGTGGATGGAGGATGGAATCTTTGGTGAGGCCCAGCTGCCTTCGCAACCGAGACACTCCGCCCTGACAGCCCGTGAGATGGAAGTGGCTGAGTTAGTCGAGCAGGGTCTGCGCAATCGGGACATCGCTCAAAATCTTGGGATTCAAACTGGAACGGTGAAGATCCATTTGAAACACATTTTCGAAAAAACCGGTGTCCGCGGCCGTTATGGGCTGGCGCTCACGGGACTGCGCGAAAAAGGCACAATCCCCATGGCGCACTTTTAAGCCTCGTCGGCACTCGGGGAACCCTCAGCACTTCAGGTGCCTGGCGAGCCAATGGCGACATTTTGGCCCAAGCACGCTGATTCGTTCGCGATCAGCCGCTTGTAATTCACGAGTTGCTTGATAATGCCCTCGGTCCGGAGCGCCGGGTTCGTGCAATGCGTGAGCGCCCTGAGCGTATTGGTCGGCGCATTGTACGGTTCCAGCCCGCTCGCGTTGCAGCGTGAACTATTCTGGTTCGTGCCCGGACTCACGGAACAATTCGGTTCCATCGATATCTATCTCTTCGATCAACTGCTGCGCGGGCGCATTACGCCGGGCATGCGCATCCTCGATGCCGGTTGCGGCGGCGGACGCAATCTGGTCTATCTGCTGCGCATGGCGGCGAGTGAGCGATACGAAATCTTCGGCTCCGATTCGGACCCGCATGCAATCGCAGCGGTTCGCAAACTGGCTGCCGGCCTGGCGCCTGAGATTCCGGCGGAGAATTTTCGGCGGGAGCCGCTCGAAGAGATGTCCTTTCCGGAGGGCTTCGCGGACGTCGTGATCAGCAGCGCCGTACTGCATTTCGCGTCCTCCGAAGATCAGTTCGATGCGATGTTGAACGCCACCTGGCGGGTGCTGAAGTCCGGCGGTCTGTTCTTCAGCCGCCTCGCGTCTTCGATCGGAATCGAAACCCGCATTCAACCGATCGAAGGGCGCCGTTACCTTCTGCCCGATGGCTCCGAGCGATATCTGGTCGACGAAGCGCTGCTGATGGGACTTACAAAGCGTCTAGGTGCGCGGCTGCTCGATCCGATCAAAACCACGGTTGTACAAAATGAGAGATCCATGACGACCTGGGTTCTGCGCAAGAACTAAATTTCACGCAACGATTTTGAAGTGGGTGTCAGTATGTCGCAACCGCCGGCCGTCACCAACACCGTGTCTTCAATGCGGATGCCACCCCAGCCCTCAATGTAGACACCAGGCTCAATGGTGATTGCCATGCCCGC
Organism: Terriglobia bacterium; assembly: GCA_040003745.1. Taxonomy (GTDB): domain Bacteria; phylum Acidobacteriota; class Terriglobia; order Bryobacterales; family Bryobacteraceae; genus BOG-234. The sequence continues at coordinate 2,266 of JBDUBZ010000090.1, read as the reverse complement.
TTCGAGCTTCGTTTTGTCCTTGCGGCCCAGGCGGGGCGGCTCATGGATCTCCAGTCCCAGGCCATGGCCGCTCGAGTGGACGAACTCGCGCTCGAACCCATGCGCCTTCAGGACGACGCGCGCGGCTCTATCCACAGCGGCGGCGGTTACTCCCGGCCTTATCGCGTCAAGTGCGGCCAGTTGCGCGTCGAGCACGGCCCGATAAGCATTCCGGTAACGGCGCGGGGCGCTGCCCAGATAGATCATTCGAGTCATATCGCTCGCATAGCCGTGGCGGAAAGCGCCCATGTCGATCAGGAGCATGCCGGTATCGATTATGGTTGCCCCGGGATGAGCATGAGGCAGGGCCGCGCGCGCGCCGGCCGCCACCAGTGTGTCGAACGCCGGGCCCTCCGCGCCGAGACGCCGGCTTTGATAATCGATCTCGGCAGCGAACTCCGCCTCGGTGACACCGGGCTTAAGACTGCAGACGGCCTGCTCAAACGCGAGCGAATTGATCCTCACGGATTCGCGGATCAGCGCCATTTCTCCGTCATCCTTGACCATGCGCAGGGCACTCACCAGGCCAGCAGCCGGCACGAGAGAAGCCTTCGGCGGGAAGTCCTTCTTCAGCACATTGAATGCGCCCACGGTCAGATTGTCGTCTTCAAATCCGACGCGCCGCAATCCACGCCGCCCCACGTGAGCGAGCACGGCAGCCATAAGCCGGCCCTTCACGATCTTCACGCGGCAGTTGACCTGCTGACCCGCCTGCACCGTATAACGCGGGTCTGTGAAGAGCACCCCAGCGCCGCCCGCATCCATCACCAAGGCGGCATTGCTTCCGGTAAAGCCGGTCAGGTACCGGACGCTCGGCAGGCTTGTAACCAGCAGTGAGTCTATCTTGCGGGCTGCGAATTCGCGGGAGGCGCGCTCGCGGCGCAGTTGTTCTGATGTTTTATCGGGCATTCAGGAGTGTCTTCGCTAGAGTTTCGGCGCGCGCGGAAAGATCGCTCGCCGCGATCACATCGCCGGTCCCGAGCGACTTCCGGGCCAGATCGAGCATAGAGGCAACGCGATCCCTGTCGTCCTTCGCGGTGCCATTGAGATTGCGGCTCATAAGCTGGGCCAGCATTCCCTGGGCGCCGCGAATTCTGTTATCGACCGATGCGCGATCTACAGCCGGATCTCTGCGGCTTTCGAGTGTCTGTGGCGGGCGCGTGGGCGGAGCTGGCATGGTAATCGCCGGGATCTGTGCCGCTCTATGTGCAGGAATTTGCACGGCAGATCTGGGCACTGGCGCGCGTCGGGGGTTTGACGCCGCTGCGGGCGCCGGGTTTAACACAGCCGCGGGTGCCGGGGGAATAACCGGAGCCGGCGGTTTCTTCTTAGCGCACCCGGCGAGCACGATCGCGGCTGCCGCCCAGATTTGACGCGACCGGATCACGCCGCCAATACCGACACGGGAAAGCGCAGAACGAATGTCGTTCCGTGGCCGGGCTCGCTCGAAAAATCGATCGTCCCGTCATGCAGCTGAACGATACGGAAAGTCATCGCGAGTCCGATACCAGAGCCATGTTCTTTAGTGGTGAAGTAGAGATCGTAAATTTTGTCGCGGACCGCGGGAGGAATGCCAGCGCCGCTATCGGTGATGCGTATCTCCGCATCGTCGCCTTTGAGTGAGGCTTCAAATCGCAGAGTGCCGCCATTCGGCATGGCTTCAATTGAGTTGACCACGATGTTCAGCACAGCCTGCTTAAGCAGATCGACATCGACCGTGATGACCGAATCTTCGACCTGGATCTCTTCCACGATATTAACTCCCGCGGCGGTGGCCTGCGGCCGCGCGAGGCTGGCGATGTCCTCCATGAATTCGCTGAGGGGAACATCGCTCAGATTGAGCTGCACCGGCCGGGTGAAATCGAGGAAAGTCTTCACCACCCGATCGAGGCGCATGATCTCGCTGGTGATGATATCCATCGGCTGGTCCAGATCGTAATCCTGATGGGCCAGCTTCATACGCGCCAGCTCCACATGCATAAGGATCGCGTTCAGCGGATTCTTAACTTCATGAGCGACGCCTTTCGTGAGACGGCTGATGGCGGAAAGGCGGTCTGCCGTCTGCAGCTGCCGGCCGATCTGACGCGTGGCTTCGGGGTCGCGCAGACGAACCAGCATCCCCCCAGCGGCGCTCGATTCGAGGAACTCCACGGAAAGCAGGGCGAACGTGCCCTGTTCGAGAGGCACGCGCCGGTTCCGCAGAGTGCGTCCGGTTTGCACGGCCTGG
>JBDUBZ010000391.1:0-3463 GCA_040003745.1 Terriglobia bacterium | reverse complement strand
CTCTCTTCGCGGGGCTGCTCGCAAACGGATGCACGACCGCAAATTCCCGCGGGTGCGGCGGGCACCAAATCCGCGGAAACCGAGATGCGGTCTGCGAACCCGTCTGCCGGTTGTAGAAATCCACCGCATGGCATTTACCATCCGGCAGGGCGGGGAAGAACTGCATTGCAAGCCCCAGGCCAGCGGCCAATTCCCGGAACTCGGGACGATTGCTCCCGTACCACGAAATAATCGAGTCGAAACCGCGCAAACGTTCCACCACGTCGTCTGCCGCCACAATTCCCAGCCGATCCAGTCCGACGGACGCAATCGACCGCGCGCAATCGGCAAAGCGAGCCAGTGGAACATTCTGCCCCGCGCACCAGACCTCCGTGTAATCGGTGCGCAATGCCTCCATGGCGGGCAGGCTCACGATAAAATCGCCGATCGCTCCCGGCCTGATCAGAAGACGCCGAATCAAATCATGGCCCTGGTGAATCTCCAATGGTAAGCCGGTGAATGTCCAATTGTAAGATGGTGTACTTCTCCCCCGACCCGTGAAAATGGCGCACGATATCCGCGGAAACATCGGCAACACGCCACTGCTCCGCCTCTCGACACTGACTACCGGCATGCCGGGAATTGAGATTTACGGTAAAGCGGAATACTTCAATCCTGGCGGGTCGGTCAAAGACCGGCCGGCGATGAATATGATTTTTGAAGGCCGGCGCTCGGGCCGCTTTACGCCAGGCAAGGTGCTCATCGACGCCACCAGCGGTAATACGGGCATTGCGTACGCTATGCTCGGCGCCGCCATGGGATTCAAGGTGAAATTGTGTCTCCCTGTGAACGCTTCGCCGGAGCGCAAGCGCATTCTCAATGCCTATGGCGCGGAACTGGTCCTTACCCCCGCCGAAGAAGGCTCGGACGGAGCGATCCGCCGTGTCCGCGAGGTTTACGACGCAGATCCCGATCTTTATTTCTATCCCGATCAGTACGGGAACGACGCCAACTGGCAGGCGCACTTCAACTCCACCGGCCCGGAAATCATCGGCCAGACTGAGGGCCGCATCACCCATTTCGTGGCGCTCCTCGGCACCAGCGGTACGTTCGTCGGAACCTCCCGCCGCCTCCTGCAGGACTTGCCGGCCGTCGAGTGCATCTCGGCTCAGCCTTCGACCGGGTTCCACGGGATTGAAGGCACTAAAAATATGACCACGGCGATTGTGCCCGCAATCTATGACGACAAGCTCGCCAACCGAAATTTGTGGATCGACACCGAAGACGCCTATCGCATGGTGAAGCGTCTGGCGCGCGAAGAAGGGGTTCTCGTCGGAGTCTCGGCGGGCGGTAATGTTCATGGAGCGCTTGAGGTTGCGAAGGAACTGCATGCCGCCGGCCGGCAGGGCGTGATCGTAACCATTCTGTGCGATGGCGCCGACAAATATCTGAGCGAAAACTTCTGGGACGATTGAACATCTAATGATTGATATAGAACGCGGCCCCTGGCGCGAGATGGTGAACCACGCACAGGCGGCTTATCCAAATGAATGCTGCGGAGCCATGATCGGCACTATCGATGGCGATAAGAAGACTGTCGTAGAGGCACTTGCCCTCGACAACGTTTCGACCGGTTCCCAGCGCGAGCGCTACGAATTGCGGCCCGAAGATCTGATGCGCGCCGACCGCGAAGCACGAGAACGTAAAATGGATTTGATCGGCATCTACCATTCGCACCCCGATTGCGATGCCTATTTTTCCGAGACGGACTTGAAGAACTCCTGCCCGTGGTATTCGTTCGTCGTCCTTTCAATACAGAAAGGGCGTTTCGATCACGCCAATAGCTGGCTGCCCGACGCGGAACAAAAACATGCCGAGAAAGAGGAATTAACATGGCCAAAATCCTGATCCCCACTCCACTGCGCCAGTTCGCAGACAAGAATGACCACGCCGAGATGAGCGGCGCGACCGTAGGCGAAGCGCTGAGCGCTCTCACCACGCGCTTCCCCGATCTGAAGAAGCACCTTTACAACGATGAGGGAAAACTGCGCAGCTTCGTCAACGTCTACCTGAACGACGAAGATATCCGCTATTTGAACAAAGATGCAACTCCGGTCGGCCCCACCGACACGATCTCGATTGTTCCCAGCATCGCGGGCGGCTCTCATGCCGGCTGAATTATCGAAGGACGAAATCCTGCGTTACAGCCGTCACCTGATCATGCCCGAAGTGGGCATGGAAGGTCAGCTGAAACTGAAGCAGGCCAGTGTGTTGTTGGTAGGCGCGGGCGGCCTCGGCGCCCCGCTTGGGCTCTATCTCGCCGCTGCCGGAATCGGCCGCATCGGCATGATCGATTTCGACGTCGTCGACTTCACCAATCTCCAGCGCCAGGTAATCCACGGCACGAAGGATGTGGGCCGCAAGAAGCTCGATTCCGCTTTTGACAGCATGCGCGACATCAATCCTTTCGTGGAACTGAAAGGCTATGACACTGCGCTTTCGAGCGAGAATGCGTTCGAGATTTTTAAGGACTACGACTACGTGGTGGATGGCACGGACAACTTTCCCACGCGTTATCTCGTCAACGACGCCTGCGTACTGCTGAAAAAGCCGAACGTCTACGGCTCGATATTCCGTTTCGAGGGCCAGGCAACGGTGTTCGCAACCGAAGGGGGTCCCTGCTATCGCTGCCTCTATCCCGAACCGCCGCCTCCCGGCCTTGTGCCAAGCTGCGCCGAAGGTGGAGTGCTAGGAATCCTGCCCGGAATTATCGGTCTGATTCAGGCGACGGAAACGGTGAAGCTGATCCTGGGAATCGGGGAGCCGCTCATAGGGCGGTTGATGCTTTACGACGCGCTGGCGATGAGGTTCCGCGAGCTCAAGCTAAGAAAAAATCCCGAGTGCCCCATCTGCGGAGACCACCGCACCATCACGAAGCTCATCGATTACCAGGAGTTCTGTGGCATCCCGGCACACCCGCCCGAGCCGCGGCCCGCAACCGGCGAAATCGACGTCACCGAAGTGAAAGCGCGTCGCGATAAGGGCGACACCTTCATCCTGCTCGATGTGCGCGAGCCCCACGAATACCAGATCGCGCGTATCCCCGGTTCGACCCTGATCCCCCTGGGCGAGTTACCGAAACGCCTGAACGAACTGAATCCGGCGGATGAATACGTGGTGCACTGCAAGAGCGGCATGCGCAGCGCCAAGGCCGTCGACCTGATGAAGCAATCCGGTTACAAAAGAGTTCGCAACATGACCGGCGGAATTCTCGCGTGTAGCGATAAAATCGACCCCTCGGTTCCAAAGTATTAAGTTGTAATGGGCGTGCTTAACCGCGCCTGCCCGTGTCTGTGGCCTGGCGCGGTATCAGGGATGCTTCGCCGCCGGCCCTGCGCAGCGCCTGTGCCATAGCCCGGTGCGAAAACTATATGCAGGAGCCCTTGCATATTCGGATTCAAAGCTCTATAGTTCGTCCATACAA
>JBDUBZ010000089.1:0-11726 GCA_040003745.1 Terriglobia bacterium | reverse complement strand
GGAAGTTGTTAAAACGGAAGTTAAAGAAGACACCAATCAAGTGGTTTTTGAAAAACAAGATCTACGACCCAACCAGGAAAGGGAGGGTTGGGATGGCCAGTTCCGGGGTCAATTGGTCAACGCGGGCGTCTTCATCTGGGTAGCCGAACTGGATGAGGACGAGGTTGCCGAAGATGAGGCCGTTTGCGCTGTAGCCGGTGAAATGGGCTGCGGGGCCTACGAGATTCAACTTGCCGCGGGAGGCCGCGCCAATCTGATTGCCACGGAGAATTGCTGCATTCTGATTGACGAGGAATTACTCAGGCAGGTGAACTGTACCTCCGGACTTGTTATAGCGACCACACTGAATTTCAGCTATGCCACGGCTGGCCAGCGGATAGCCACGGTAAAGAGCGCCCCCTTCGCGGTTTCGCGCTCCGATTTCGAAGGAACACTGGACATGCTCAAGGCCCGGGGCCCGATCATGCAGGCCCGGCCAGTTGGTGGGGCCTCCATAGCGGTGCTGTATTCCGATCCGTTGAACGGGGATCGTGCACGCACTCTTTTCGAGCCGTTGATTCGGCAAAAGCTCGAACGTTTCGGCATTCGCAGTCACACGCCGCTCGCGGTACTTGAAAACGAGGAGCATGTTTCCCGTGGATTGCAGCATCTTTTGAGGTCGAAGCCTTCCGTTGTCCTCGTCGCTTCCACAACGGCTCCGGCCGGACCGGGTGACGTGGTGGGACGCGCCATGGATAAAATCGGCTGTCAGATTGAGCGCTTTCTGGCGCCGGTGGAGCCGGGCAACCTGCTCCTGATGGGCTATAAAGACGATGTTCCGATTCTGGCCGCGCCCGGATGTTACCGGTCTCTGAAGCCGAACGTGGTGGACATTCTGCTGCCGCCCCTGTTGGCCCGGTACCGCGTTTCCACCTGGGAAGTCGCCTGCCTGGGGCACGGCGGACTTCTGATTTAGTTCGTCCAGTTCACCCCTCGGCGGCGCAATTCTTCTTCAATCTGGGCCGCCGACCGGAATTGAACGGCATCGATACCCTGCTCGGTCGCGCCTTTCACATAGGCAGCGATGTCGTCGGTAAAGAAGCACTCCTCGGCCCGGCACCCCGCTGCTTCGATGGCCTTGCGATACATCACCGGGGCGGGTTTCATCGCTCCCACCTCATAAGAAAGAATCAGCGCATGAAAATGACGCAGCAACGGATAGTTGCTTCTGATCATTTCAAAATGGATCGCGTTCGTATTTGAAAGAAGGACTAACCGGTAACTCCGGGCCAGACCTTTCAGCAATTCTTCGGAGATCAGCGTCTCAGGCAGAAAGATTGAGCTCCAGATCTGGCAAAAATCGTCATAGCCGGTTTTGAGCCCGAGTTGTCCCGAAAGCTGTTCCACAAAATCGCGCGGCTCAATCTGACCGCATTCAAAACGCTCCACCAGGCCCGTGGGAGCAATGCGACCGGGGATTTCGGCCGCCGGAATCCCGCATCGCGCCTCCAAAAGCGCATAACCGCGTCGATAGTCGAAGGGAACAATTACCCGCCCAAGGTCGAAAATAATGGCTTTGATCAAGGCTTTCATTTTAATTCGTGGCAGGCTTTCAAATCACTCGATGACGGCTTCGATCACTTCGAGGCGCCGCTTTGGGGTCTCCCCGTCGACTTCCTCCTTCTCGAAGGCATCGAGCACATCGAGGCCCTCGACGATACGGCCGAAGGCCGAATACTTACCGTCAAGATGGGGCGCGTCGCCCAGGAGTAGAAAGAATGAAGTAGTTGCCGAATCGGGATCGTCGGCCCGCGCCATGGACACAATTCCGCGCGTATGCTTAACGTCGTCGCGAAACTCATGCTTCAGCGGATGTATCCAGCGGCTTTCGGGACCGCCCATGCCCCCCTGCAATACGAAGCCTTTCACCAGGCGGTGAAAAGGAGTGCCGTTATACCAACCAGTCGCGGTGAGCATGAGAAAATTGCGCACGTGTTCCGGGGCCCAGTCCGGGTCCATTTTTATCCGGATTGTTCCCAGCGTCGTGGTGAGCTTTACCGTCTTGCGCAGCTCGTCGAGTGTGGCCTCCGAAAACGGCGCGACTTTTCTCTTTTCGACCGCGACCTTTAATATCCGCACCGGCTGGGTGACGAAGCCATCGGCGCTCACCGGGGCCTGCGAAATCCGCTCGACGACGTCCATGCCCTCCGTAACGCGCCCAAACGCAGAGAAGTGACCGTCGAGAGCCGGCTGCGCGGTTACGCATACAAAGAACTGAGCGCCGTCGCTGTTGGCTTTGCCGGGGATCTGAACCGTGGAGACCACGCCGCGCTCGTGCTTCAGGTCGCCGATTTCGCCTGGCAGCAAACTGAGTCCGCCGGTTCCCCAAAGGTTCCGGGCGGTTTTCCGACTCTTAAGCAGCGGGTCGCCACCCTGGATGATGCCATTCGCCACCACGCGAAAAAAGGCGCTTCCGTCGTAATAGCCGGCGCGGGCGCGCTGAATAAACTGCGCCACATGGTTTGGCGCCTTGTCGGGCGCAAACTCAAACCGGAAGGAACCGGCGTCGGTCGTAACTACGGCCTCGAGCCCGGTGGCCTCGACCGTAGAGGGCTCCTGACAGAATGCGGCGGAAAATACGCCGGCCGCCGCCAATAAGGGAAGTAATCGCATTCACCACTATGTTAATGGGACACTGAAGACTGCGAATGAATCGAAAAAGACACTATTGGAAGCTGCGCACCACCGAACTGCAGCTGGGCGAACGGACGCTCATTATGGGCATCCTGAACGTTACGCCCGACTCGTTTTCGGACGGGGGGCATTACAGCGATCCGGATCGTGCCTACGCGCGCGCCATGGAGATGGAGGAGCAGGGGGTCGACATCATCGATATCGGCGCCGAATCGACGAAGCCGGACTCGAAGCGCATCACCGCGGACGAAGAATGGCAGAGACTCGTCCCGGTTCTGAAACGATTGCGCGATCACCTTCGTGTGCCGCTCTCGCTCGATACTTATAAGTCGGAAATTGCCGAGCGCGCCCTCGAATACGGTATCGAAATCTTTAACGATCCGAGCGGCCTCACCTTCGACCCAGACCTGGCGAAAGTGGCGGCGGCCGGTAATGCCGGATTGATCCTGAATCACATGCGCGGGCTCCCGGAGACCTGGGCAAAGCTCGGGCCGATGCAGGATGCGATGGGAAGCATTACGAAAGATCTCGAAGCCACGGTTAGCCGAGCGCGCCGCATGGGCGTAGAGAAGAACCGCATTGTTATCGATCCCGGGATTGGGTTTGGGAAGCGCAAAGAACAAAATTCGGAGATCCTGGCCCATCTTGCGGGGCTCGCGCAACTGGATCTTCCCATTCTTGTGGGCCCCTCGCGTAAATCCTTTCTGACGCAGCCCACCGGTGAAGAGACCAGCTACGCGACAGCTGCGGCTGTGGCGGTGGCAATCCTCAACGGCGCGCATATTGTGCGCGTACACGATGTGAAGGAAATGCGGGCCGTAGCGCTGGTGACCGATGAAATCGTCAGGGCCGGCGCCGCCGTTGAGAAGCCGGCAGAGGAAGCGGCTGAACGTCCGGTGCGGAAAGTTCCCAGACGCGAGTCGACTCCTTTCGTGGAGGCGGACAAACCGCGCCCAACTCGCGCGCCGTTATCGCGTCCACCCGTGCCGCTTCCGAATCCGGAGCCCGCTGAGCCTTTCGCTCCGGCCGCGCGCAAGAACATAGGAGACAGCCCGGTTCGGAGAGCGCCTCAGGACCGTCCTTCCAAAGGCTGGACACCGGATAGAAGCGCGCGCCCACCGTACGAGAAGCGTTCGGCCGATACGGGGCCGCGGGGCAGGCGACCAGACGACAGACCGAGGGATGACAGACCGAGAGACGACAGGCCGAGAGACGACAGGCCCCGCCGCGATGATCGCACGGCAAGACCGGATGGTCCGCGGTTTGGCGGTCCGTCGAAGGATCGTCCGGCGTTCCGCGGCAAATCGCAGGACCGGCCCCCTTTTCGTCCAGGTCAGGGTCGCCCGCCCCGAGGCGATTTTCCGTCTCGGCCGTCTTCCGGTCCGGCAGGCGGCAGGCCTCCTCGTGGTCCTTCCACTGGCAGGCCTCCGGCCGGTGCGCCCCCCCGCCGGCCTTTCCGCAAACGCCCGTAACAGGGCCATTTATGGGCGTCTGGGGCCTTTTTGCCTGGATGCTTCGAGGACCCACCAAATCAGCAGGGCCTGCAGGGGTAGTCGTCCCCATAGCAGGATCGTGGGCAGTGGACGCTCGGTGAACTGAATTTTTTCCATCGCCATATACAGATTGGCGGGGAAAATGGCAATCAGGACAGCGACCAGCCACCATCCGGCCGCACGCTGGAGAGCCCGAATGCAAAGTCCAATTCCACCCAGCATCTCGGCAACGCCGCTGATATACACCATCGCGAGCGGGGCCGGTATGTAAGGCGGCACAATCTTCAGATAAGTCGCGGGAAGCACCAGATGAAGCGCGCCCGTGCAGACGAAGAACGCCCCGGTGAGATAGCGGAAAATCCCGCGGGCGTTATCGGCCATTCAGCCGACGCACCCAGATGTTCCGGTAACGGACCGGATCGTTGTGATTCTGCAGAACGAGGGAATCCTCCGCGGGTTGCGGTACGTAATGCGCAACCTGACGGTAAACCATGGGTCCCATCGATTCCCGATGGTTCTGAACCAGAACGCCGTTAAAGAAAACAGTGACAATGGCGGGCTTCAGCACTTTATCGCCATCGAGTCTCGGCGCCTCAAAAACAATGTCGTAAGTGTTCCATTCCCCGGGTTTTTTCGCCGGGTTAGCCAGAGGGGGCCACTGGCCATATACCGCGGCCGCCTGCCCATCGGCATAGGTCGGATTCTCCCACGCATCGAGCACTTGTATTTCATACCGCCCCATCAGCAGAATGCCGCTGTTCCCGCGGCCCTGGCTGGTGCCTTTGGGGGGATTCGGCGACGCCCATTCCACATGCAATTGAATATCGCCGAATTTTTCTTTGGTAGCCAGATCGCCTGTACGCGGCACCACTTCCACGTAGCCATCGGCCACCTTCCATTTCGAAGGCGTGCCGGAATCGCCGGCCTTCGAAATGATGCTCGCATGATCCTGCCACCCCGAAAGATCCTTGCCATCGAACAGGACAATCGCGTCGGATGGTGCCCCACCCACCGCCGCGGCTGGCGCCACAACCGGGGGGTGCGGACGCGCGGGATCATGCACATGCCACGGCAGGCCCGGCAGCATCGGAGTGTCGGTAAAGCCGAGGTCGTGATTTTCAGGCGTCTGAGCGGAAGCGGAGAATGCCAGTAAGGCTGCGAAAAAGGGAATCGTAAGCAGGCATTTCATGCAAACTACGATATACCGTTACCGTCTCGGATCAGGAAGAAGCTGCCGAGGCTGAACGGACCAGTTTTTCCGCACGCAACCAGTCCGCTTCGGCCGTTCCCTGTGGTTTGCCGGCAAATTCCCACAACAGGCGCGCGGTGTCGCGCACGCGTTTTTCATCGCGCCCTTTTTGCAGCGTTACAGCTTCAGTAGTAGTCCCCGTCAAATACGCGGCCAGGCGGTCTCGGGCGGAGTTGTGCCGCAACCGCGCCTTTTCCACGCTAAGCAGCGCGCTTTCAACGCCAGAGGTGTCGCGTGCCTCCACAACCCGCTGGAGTTCGTCCAGTTGAAGGGAGAATCCGGCCCACGTTGACTTGTATTCATCCCAGATCTGCCTGCTTACACCCATATAGGATTAGACGATTTGCCAGTGAATACGGTTCGGAATAAGCATCGAATGGTACTCCCTCGGCGTCCAGGGGAGTTTACCGGTACCCGGAAGGGCTATTTTTATTCAAATGAACTCAAAGGCGAATCGCGGTGGCCGATAAGACCATTATGAGCACCTTCCTGGACAACGGGCGAAGGATTTTCGAGGTCGCTCGTGCCGAATCAACCGCCGATGATATAGATTTTGCGCTCATGGTTCGGGAGGATGGCGGATTGCACCTCATTATGGAATCTCCGCTGTCGCTCGAGGGCGCCGCCGTCCACGCCGGAGCAGCCACCGGGTATCGCGTCACACGCTCTTCCGGAGCTCTCAAAATCTGCGGCCAAAGTTACGGAGAAAGTCTGGTGCTCGAAGATCGTACGGCACAAAGGTCGCGCCATTCACGCTTGTTGCGCGATCAGCCTCTCTACCGGATTACCTCGCCGCTTCTCACTTCTGCTCCATCCTGAGTGTCCGCCGATAGCTCCTGAACGCTGGCAATCCTGCGTGAATAGAGCGGAGACCGAGTGAGAGCGAGTCCCCATAGCACGTGTGCGAACTCCAGTTGGCGGTCCGGTGAGTATAGCGTTAAGAGCGGATTCAGCGCCTTCCAGATCACATGGAAAAACACGTAATAGACGAGTAAACCGGTAGCAGCGCCATAAAAAACCATTAAGGGACGTTTTTCGTCCCGCCAAAGTACTCCCCAGAGAATGCCGGCGCCCCCGTAAATTGAAAGCATAAGCGCCACGCCGGACCACGACGCGCGCAAGAGCTGGTTGCGGTATACCCCAGATCCGTAAAATGTTGTGGCGAAAAGATTTGGCATCAGCCAGGCGGAGCCGCTCTTCCACTTTGAGGTGAGCATCAGCCAGGCAAGCATCAGCAGCGCCCCGAAAATACCAGCCTGCAATCCGGCAAGCGCATGCCGGGGCGCGAGGCGAGTCTTCATGGAGTTCCCGGCCATTGCTTCAAGCCTATACTGGCGGGTAAGGGAAACGCAAAAGGGTTCAGTTTCGCGGGACCCCTCAAAAAGAAAATGAAGCGCCGGGTTGTAATTACGGGAATGGGTGCGGTCAGCCCGAATGGTATTGGCCGTGACCATTTCTGGGATGCGACAAAGCGCGGCATCAGCGGCGTGAGGCGCATTGCCCGTTTCAATCCCGAGGGCATGCAGGTGCAGATCGCGGGCGAAGCTGCGGATTTCGATGAAACGCAGCATGTGGATGCCAAAGACCGGCCACACCTCTCGCGCTGCGTGCCGCTCGCGCACGCCGCCGCTAAGGAAGCTGTCGCCGACGCGGGAATTGAGCCATCGCGTATGGATCGCGAGACGCAGCGCTCAATTGGAGTCATCGTGGGATCGGGAGGCGGCTCTCAGGAGTTCACCGAAGAGCAATACCGCCTCTATTATGACGGCCACGAAAAGCAGTGCAGCGTCTACAGCATTCCCACATCGACTATCGGCACGCTGGCCAGCGAAATATCCATGCGCTTCGGGTTTCGCGGATTGAGCCATATTATTTCCACGGGGTGCACCTCATCGACCGACGCCATTGGCTATGCGTGCCGCACCATCCAGTGGGGCACGCTGCCCTGGATGCTGGTAGGGGGAGTGGATTCGCCGATTGCTCCGCTGATTCTTCGGGGCTTTATGGCGATGCGAATCCTGAGCCGGAAATGGAACGATCAGCCGGCCCGCGCCTCACGCCCTTTCTCGAGGGACCGGGATGGATTCGTGCTCGGTGAAGGAGCATGGTTCTTCGTGGCAGAGGACTACGACCATGCGCGTGCCCGCGGTGCGCATATTTATGGCGAAATCGCCGGCTATGCCTCCACTTGCGAAGCCTTTCACCGAGTACGTCTGGAAGAGTGCGGCGAAGAACCCGCCTACACGATGAACCTGGCTATGAAGGACGCCGGAATCTCCCCGGAGGCGGTCGGCTATATCAATTACCACGGCACCTCGACCGAACTCAACGATCGCATTGAGACACGCGCCGCGCGGCTGGCCTTCGGCGGGCACGCCTACCGCCTCGCGGGATCGTCCCTCAAAAGCCTGATCGGGCATCCACAGGGGGCCTGTGGCGCGGCCGGAATGGCCGCCACACTGCTCGCGATGCGCGACGGAATCGTGCCGCCCACCATAAACCTCGAAAACGCGGATCCGGAGTGCGACCTGGATTACGTTCCGAACGTGGCGCGCAGCCTCGAATGCGAATACGCGCTCGCCAACTGCATCGCCTTTGGCAGCAAGAATTCAGCGCTCGTACTGCGTCGGCTGTAAGCGTCAGGCCAAATGGAAAATTTCTTCCGGCCGCAGGGCGGGATGAAATCGACGAAGATGAAGTTGTTCGGCAGGAACTTGGCCCCGTCTATGTGACTGCGGGTAGTGTCAGGGAGTACCGCCGGCATCCGACCACGGGCTTAGATCCGTCGTGCCAGTCACGGCGGACATCGGGTTTGGTCCTCGCCGTTAATGGTCGCGCCGGCTGCACCTGTCGTGGCAAATGATGCGGTCTACGTGGTGGCAAAGGGAAACAAGTCCGCGCACGCTGTATTGTTTGCCTTCGTCGCGGAAACGGGTGCGCGGCTCTATTCGAGTAGTGATCTGAACGGACACATTACATTTGGAGCGCAGGACGGAATGTTGTATTGGTTTCGGATTTCTCGTGGATCAATGACCGGTGTTGGGGTGACACCAACTATTGACGCCGCGGTGGCCGCACAAAACTTCTGGACACATTTCGAACAGTGGGAAAGGTCTTTGAAATATGGTCGTGCCAGGTCAGGTTCTCTTCGTCCGCGACGGCCCAGATCAACCCCAGACCGGCCGAGCAAAAACTAAGCCATGTGGAGGCGAATCGCGCGGCGCGGCTTCGCGCGTCAACGGGAAACCCATCAAACGTGATCAAATCCAGGTCGGTCCAGTTCATACCGGCAGTTGCGCGGCCGGCAATGGCCCAGATCAGACCGTAAAACATTGCAATTAGCGCAAACACGGAGGTCATGGTAATCCAGAACAATTTCCCCTGACCGAAACTTCCACCGCTCAGCGCGACGGCTCCGGCAAAGAATCCGAAACCCAGCAGGATCATAGAAATATCGAGCAAGCTTGCCACAAAACGATGCGTGGGGGTTGCGACCGGCAGTTCGCAATAAATCTGCGCGGGAACGGCGGTCTTCAGTGTTCGCTGGGTGAAGGGGGACCCGGGAACGAAATCGAGGGAGGTTTGTTCCGGAACCGGTTTCGAAACGTGGGTTGAAGGCTTTCGCGACGGCCCAACGACCCTTTTTATTATTTCCTCAGGGCGCGCAGGCGGTGGCGGCGTCTTACCGTTCAAATGCCGTTGCAGATCGTCAAACGCGATGACTTTTTGAGGCGGAGCTTTAAACAGGCGCGTCTGATCTGGCGGACTCGCGGTTCTTGTGTTCGGGATGCGGGCAGGTTCAATGTCCTGCGTTTCGTTGGTCTGAAAATGGGTTTCGAACGAAGGTGCGATCGCGAGAGCGTTAGCTCCGGAATATCCCGGGGGCGCGGCGACGGCCATGCCGATCCTTCTTCCGCATCGCAAACAGCGATGATCGTCCTCGCCATTGGCGAAACCACAAAACTTACAGCGCATCTATACCCTTTTGCCAGCCACCCGCCTCACCCGAACGTTCCGTCGCTTGCCACACAATTTATGCCGTGCTACGGTTGCCAATTGAGGCCGTTCTTCAGGAAACCCGCTATTCCTTTGAGTAACACAACCAGAGCCCGTTGTCACGTTAAAGTTCCTGTGCAAGCCTGCGTTTCAGCCCTGATTCTATTGGCTGTGGCGCAGATTGCGTCACCTCAATTAAACAGAACGCCTGTTCTGCCCTCCCCGCCAGTCTCAGATGCCGCGACGGTCGAGCGGCCGGATTTCAGCGTGCGTGTTCCGCGCCCCGATGCCCCGGCCAAAGGAGCTTACTTTTTTCAGGCTGACGACCAGGAGTCAGACAACGGTGTTTACCATCTGCGCGGGAGCGTAGTCGTCGAGCTTCACACCGCTACTTTCAAAGCCGATGAGGCCGACTACGACGAAAACACCAAAATTTTCAAGGCTCGCGGCCACGTTTACTATCGGGACTACGAGCAGAACGAAATCATTTACAGCGACAGCGTTGAATACAACACCGATACCCAAACAGGCACGTTTGAGAATCCCCGTGGGTACTCAAAGACTAAAGTGGTGGCGCGGCCGGGAGTTCTCACCACACAACAGCCGTTTTATTTCGAAGGCAAATCCGCCGAAAAGCTGGAATCGAAATATGTGCTCCATGACGGTTTTATCACCGATTGCGCTCTCCCGAAGCCGTGGTGGACGCTTCACGGCGCGACATTCGACATCGTTCCCGGCGAGAGCGCGGTAACGCGCCACGCCGTTTATCATCTGCGGAACTTCCCGGTGTTTTATTTTCCATATTTCTATAAATCGCTGAAGAAGGAACCCCGCAAGAGCGGCTTCCTCACTCCCAATATTGTGCATAGCTCCACGCGCGGTTACGGGGTAGCGGTGGGATACTACTGGGCGTTCAGCCGCAGCATGGATGTCACCTACGTACTGCAGGATTTTTCAGTGCGCGGTCTCGCCCACCACGTCGATTTCCGGGGCAAGCCAACGCAGAAGGCGGATTTCAATCTGATCTTCGACGGAGCACAGGACAAGGGTTACAAGACGGACGGCGGGACGCTCATCAAAACACCTGGGTATTCCATTACCGGTGGAGCACGCACGGAATTTGCCGATGGCTGGACGGCGCGGGCCAGCGCTAACTACATCAGCTCTCTTGCCTACCGGCAGCAGTTCAGTCAGTCGTTTAATGAGGCCATTTTTTCGGAGACCCATGCCGTGGGGTCGGTGGAAAAGAACTTCGGCTACTACAATTTCACGACGGCGGCTTCACGTTCGGAAGAATTCGTAAGCGACCTGAAGAACGATTCGGTGGTGATTCGCAAACTGCCGGAATTCGATTTTACCGGCCGCGACCGGCGGCTCGCGAGCACTCTGCCGGTGTGGTTCTCGTTCGAGACGAGCGCAGGGCTTTACAATCGCAAAGAACCGCGCCCCGAACAGGGCTTTTACGAAACCAGTCAGTTCAGCTCCCGTGCCGATTTCGAGCCCACCCTGACCGCTGCGTTGCATTGG
Organism: Terriglobia bacterium; assembly: GCA_040003745.1. Classification (GTDB taxonomy): domain Bacteria; phylum Acidobacteriota; class Terriglobia; order Bryobacterales; family Bryobacteraceae; genus BOG-234. The sequence goes on along the minus strand of JBDUBZ010000089.1, from coordinate 788 downwards.
CGTCGATTCAGTCTGGTGCCCAGCTTCACCCTCCACGAGACTTTCTACAGTCAGCGTTTACTTAACGGCGCGGTAGCGAACAATTCCCTCACGCGCACCGCACCTGAAGCCAACGTCGATTTCATCATGCCTTCAATTGAGCGCATCTTTAATAAGAAGACGTTCATGGGGGAAAAGCTGAAGCACGTCATCGAACCCCGCGCGAGCTACAAGTATGTTTCGGGAGTCAAGAGCTTCTCCGACACGCTGCGCTTCGATCCCATCGACCTCTTGTCCGACACCAGCGAGGTTGAAATTGGAGTGACAAACCGGCTGTACGCGAAAAAGGGGGACACGGTCAACGAGGTGCTGACGTGGGAGGTCTTTCAGAAACGTTTTTTCGATCCCACGTTCGGGAATGCTCTTTTGCCGGGGCAGCGCAACGTCCTGCTGAGCTCGATCGATCTGACCGGCTATAGTTTCTTCGACGGTCCGCGCAACTATTCGCCCATCGTTTCTATAGTGCGAGGAAGCCCGCGGCCCGGAGTGAACATCACGTGGGAAGCGGATTACGACCCGCTGCGAAAACGCGTCACCAACAGCATGTTTTCAGCGGACTTTCGCATCAATCGCTATTTCTTTTCGGCGGGTAGCGATCAGATCCGCCCCGATGTTGTGGTCACTCCTCCGGCGAATCAGTTCCGCTCGACTTTCGGGTACGGCGACCCCAATCGCAAGGGACTGAACGGCGCCTTTTCGATGGTCTACGACTACAAGCTGGCGAGGGTCGATTTTGGCGTGGGCCAGGT
>JBDUBZ010000088.1:0-11728 GCA_040003745.1 Terriglobia bacterium | reverse complement strand
AATGGCTCGGGCTTACAGCGGCTGGCCTCGGCATGATGGCAGGCACGAGCCAATCGGGGCTGGCCAATATCGGCGCGGGAGGCCTCGAAGGCCTCAAGATGTATACGCAGCTGAACAGCAATGACAGGGCCAACTACTACAAGCAGCAGGGCCGCTGTTAAAACTCGTCTGAGGATCATACGCAAAGATCATATCCGCGTTTTCCAAGTGTGTGCATCTTTTATATGCTTCAGATGTCAAAATAGGCGAGTAGCGAAACTTGTCGCAAACATGCTCCTGTATTTGCCATAATAACTACATATGTATTTTAGGTTTTGTCTGACCACCGCAGCGGTGTTGTGTCTGGTGCCTTCGATACCAGCCGCGGACCGTCCCAATCCCCAGGTTCATATCGTTGAAGAGATCGTGGCCAAAATCAACGGCCAGATCATCACGCGAGGCGAGTATGAGCATCAGCGTGAGGAGACACGGGCGCAACTCGAAAAGCAGGGCTTAACCGGGGCGGCCCTGAACAACGCAGTTGAAAAAGCGTCCGCCGACGCGTTGCGGGAGCAAATCGATCAGATCCTTCTGGCGCAGAAGGGCGGCGAGATGGGCATCAATGTCGATGCGGACGTCAACAAGCGCGTTGCCGATATTCAGAAGCAGAGCGGCATCGCCGATCCCGATAAATTTCACGAATGGGTTCGCGAGCAGACGGGCGGGCAGAGCTTCGAAGATCTAAAGCTGCAGTTCAAGAACTCTCTGCTGTCGCAGCGCGTGGTTGGTGAAGATGTTTATCGGCAAGTCATAATCCCTAAAGCCGACCTCCAGAAATATTACGATGAGCACAAGGCCGAGTTCGTCCGTCAGGATATGGTTGGCCTCCGTGAAATTCTCGTGTCGACGGGCGACAAGAGTCCGGCTAGCATGGCCGCCGCCGAAAAGCAGGCGAAGGACCTGGCGGATCGCGCGCACAAGGGCGAAAAGTTCACCGATCTGGCCCGCCAGAACTCCGACGCCGAGACCGCGAAAGACGATGGGCTCCTCGGTAGTTTTCACAAAGGCGAGTTGGCCAAACAGCTCGAAGATGTCGTTTTCCAGCAGCAGAAGGGCTATATAACGGACCCCATTCTCCTCGGAGCCGGCTACGAAATCATCAAGGTTGAGGAACACACCGTCGCCGGCCAGGCCAGCTTCGATGAAGTGCAGAGCAAGATCAATGAAATCCTCGCCGAACCCAAGGTGCAGCCGAAGCTCCGCGCCTATCTGACCCAGCTGCGAGAGAACGCTTTCATGCAGATTAAGCCCGGTTACGTGGATAGCGGCGCCGCGCCTGGCAAAGACACCACCTGGAAAGATCCTGCCCAGTTGAAGCCGCAGACCACCACCAAGGAAGCGGTCGCCAATCAACGGCACTTCAAGAAATTCATGCGAGTGGTGCCCTATGGCCGCACGGGCGTGAAAGACACAGGGGCCGCGGCGCCTCCGGAAGTCGCTCCCATTCCGAGCAAGCCCGTTGAGAACGCCGACGGTTCCGGCAAATGAAGTCTCCGTTCGTGATCGATCTCCAACCCAATGAGATTGCGACCGGGGTGTTTCTGGTTCATTCCAGGGAGATCCGGCAGAAGCGCACCGGTGAACCTTATCTTTCGATGATGCTCTCCGATCGCAGCGGCGAGCTTGACGCGAAGATGTGGGACAACGTGGCGGAGGTGATGGACACCTTCGACCGCGACGACTTCGTGAAAGTCAAAGGTCTCTTTCAGCTTTACAACAACAGGCCTCAGTTCACCGTGCATAAAATCCGGCCGGTGCAGGATCATGAGGTCGACTTCGCCGATTTTTTCCCAGCCTCGGCGCGCGACCCCGAAGAGATGTTCGGTGAGCTCCGGAGCATTGTCGCGAATCTGTCGAACGCTCATTTGAGGGGATTGTTAAATGCTTTTCTCGAAGACCCGGAGCTCGCCGCTAAGTATAAGGTCGCGCCGGCGGCCAAAACGATCCATCATGCGTTTCGCAGCGGCTTACTCGAGCATGTGCTGTCTCTCTGTGGGCTTGCCAGGGTAACGGCGGCGCACTATGCCGCCCATATCGATTTAGACCTTCTGATCGCGGGCGTGGTGCTGCACGACATCGGCAAAATTCACGAGCTGAGTTATGAGCGGGGGTTTGGTTATACCTCCGAGGGCCAGCTCATCGGGCATATCGTGATCGCCATCCGGATGCTCGCGGACAAACTGCGGGCCTTCCCCAACTTTCCTGTGGAATTGCGCAATCTGCTCGAGCATATGATTCTGAGCCATCACGGTCATCTGGAGTTTGGCTCGCCCAAGCTGCCGATATTTCCGGAGGCGCTGCTGCTGCATTATCTGGACGATCTGGATTCCAAGATGGAATGCATGCGCGCTCTGATCGCGAAGGAGCCACAGTCGACCGGACTGTTCACGCCGTACAGCTCATCGCTCGAGCGCGTGGTACTGCGCAAGGGCCGCTATCTGGAACCGCAGCCTCCCGTGTGTGAGCCTTCCACGAAGGGTGTGCCGGACGATTTCACTTCCGACTTTACCCCTGCCCCTGATCCCGGTCACGCGCCTGCCGCGCTGCCGCATCTTCAATACGCGCCCGCTTCCGGTTCTCTGTTCGGATCGAAACTTCAGCAAGCGCTCAACGACGAAAGGAAATGAGAATGGGCCGAGATCGCGAACTCCCTCCACCACTCGAGATGATGTGTCTGAATGCCCTCTGGGAGATTGAGGAGGGCAATGTGGAGGATGTACGGAAGGTGGTTTCCGCATCGCGTCCGCTGGCCTATACGACTGTGCTGACGCTACTCGACCGTCTGGCCCGCCGCGGTGCGGTTTCGCGGCGTAAAGAAGGCCGCGGCTTCCGCTACCAGCCGACCGTCGAACGCAACAAGGTGCGCCGCCTTGCGTTGCGGCAGTTCCTCGAATATCATTTCGATGGCAGTGAGGCGACGCTCAAATTATTTCTGGAGGAGCCGTTGGACGATGTAGCGGGGCCCGCCGCGCCGGTCAACGCGGGGCAGCCGGAAGAAGAAGCGCTCCCCGGGCTTGCGGCCGCCATGCTGGCGTGAAGATTGCGGTTCGCGCAACAAACTGGATTGGCGACGCGGTCATGTCGCTGCCTGCGTTGCGCGCCCTTCGCACGGGCTTTCCCGATGCCGAAATCACCGTACTGGCGAGGCCGTGGGTGGCCGATCTATACTGCGGCGAGCGGTCGATCGATAGCGTGATCGCGCTTGAGGGCTCCCCCGGGCCGCGCGAGTGGCGGGTCAAATGGAAGCTCGCCCAGCGCCTGCGCGAGAAAAATTTCGACCTCGCGATTCTTTTTCCCAATTCGTTCGAAAGCGCGGCGCTGGTGTTCGCCGCGGGAATTCCAAGGCGGGTCGGTTATGCACGCGATGGCAGAGGCGTGCTGCTCACCGACCCCATGGACACACCGGGAGCTGATGAGATTCCGCGCCATGAGCGCTTCTTTTATCTCGAAATGCTGCGCCGCGCCGGCCTGATCGCCGAATTTGATCGCGAGAATGAAGGCATTTATCTCGACGGCGCCGACGCCGCGCGCGCCAGGGGCCGCGAACTATTCGAAGCGCGCGGATTGCCCGGACCAGTCGTCGGCGTCAGCCCCGGCGCGGCTTACGGAACCGCCAAGCGGTGGCTACCCGAAAAATTCGCGCAGGCAGCGCGGGAACTGGGCGGTACAGTCGCAGTGTTCGGCTCCGCGGCCGAGCGGAGTTTGTGCGAAGACGTGGCGCGCCAAGCCGGGGGCACGAGTCTGGCGGGTTCCACCACCCTTCGCGAGTTCATCGATATGACGGCCGCCTGCGAGGTTTTTTTGAGCAACGATTCGGGTGCGATGCACATTGCCGCCGCCCTGCGCGTGCCATCCGTTACGGTGTTCGGCCCCACCGATGAGACGGCCACCGGCCCTTCGGGAACCAACGCCGGCATCGTGCGCCAGCCGGTCGAGTGCGCCCCATGCAGGCTGCGGGAATGTCCCATCGACCACCGCTGTATGACCCGCGTGACAGTGGAACAGGTGGTCTCCGCCGGTGTTAGACTACGGGGTTGCCGCAAGCCGTGAAAAACATTCTCATCGTGCGGTTGGGAGCCATGGGCGATATTATCCATTCGCTCCCGGGCGCGGCCTCTTTAAAACACAGCTTTCCGCAGGCACGGATCACGTGGGCCATTGATCCTAAGTGGGCTCCGCTCCTCAAAGGCAATGGGTTTGTCGATCGTTTTGTTTATTTCGAGCGCAACCAGCCGCGTGCCTGGAAGCAGACCATCCGCGAATTGCGCGAAGAGCGTTACGATCTCGCGGTTGATTTTCAGGGGCTCTTCAAGTCGGCGTTGATCGCGCATCTGGCGCGGCCCGAGCGCATTGCCGGCTTCGGTCCGGGCGTCGTGCGCGAGCGGCCGGCCGGGCTGTTCTATTCGACTCGCGTGCCAAGCTCCTCCGCACACGTGGTCGATCAGGCGCTCGATCTGGCCGCGGGCGCGGGCGCGTCCAATCTGGTGCGCGCTTTTCCACTCGCTGCCGGAGAGCCGGAAGGCCGGCTGCCCGACGGTCCTTTCGCACTTGCCAGTCCTCTGGCCGGCTGGGTTTCGAAACAATGGCCGCTTGAATATTACGAAAAACTGGCGCGGGCTTTGCATGCACAGTTCGGCATGCCGCTCGTTCTGAACGGACCGCCAGGCGCCGTGCCGGTGGTGCCCGGAACATGGGCGCATGAAAGCGGGCTCCCGGGCTTGATCGATGTCACACGCCGCGCCGCGCTGGTGATCGGAGTCGATAGTGGCCCCCTGCATCTGGCCGCCGCTCTGGGAAAACCTGGCGTGGCGGTATTCGGTCCCACCGACCCCCTGCGCAATGGACCCTATGGCGGCGCTTTCGCGGTCTTCCGCGCGCCCGGAGTTCGCACCACCCACCGGCGTGGAACCGTGATCGATGCATCCATGCGCGCCATCGGACCCGAAGAAGTGTTTGCCGCACTGGCAGCCCGCGTGGGTTGTCACGCCTGATGATTCTGCGCCGTCACTGGTTCCCCAAATCCTATGCGGATCTCGCAGCGAGATTGCGCGTCACCGCCGGTTTCGCGATGGCAGTCGCGTTTGGGCTGCTCTCGCACCCGACGGCCCGCTCGCTCGAAATCGGGCTTCCTATCTCGCTATGCGGACTCGCCCTGCGCGCCTGGGCCGCGGGGCATCTGGCCAAAGACCGCCGCCTGGCTGTTTCGGGGCCCTACGCCTTCACTCGCAACCCGCTCTACCTTGGCACGCTGATTGCCGCCCTCGGCTTCGCCGTGGCCGGGCACAGCATCGTGCTCGCCATCTTGTTCACCGTCTTATTTGCCGTCATCTACCTGCCCGCGATCGAGCTCGAAGAACAGCATCTGATCGAAATTCTGATGGGCTATTCAGCTTATGCCTCGCGCGTCCCGCTGCTGCTGCCGCGCTGGCCCGAAGGTCTTGGGCAGAATCATTTCAGCGTTGAGCTCTACAAAAAAAATCGTGAATACCAGGCCGCCATCGGTTGGGTGGTGGCGGCCGCCTGGCTGATTGGGTGCCTGGCCCTCGGGTGGCGGCCCGTGATTTCAGGAATTTAGGGCACGTTAGAATAGGGGTGCCTGAATGGTTCGCGACGGTATTTATTACGCCCTGGGTTTTACGGCTGCGGGTTTACTGATTGCAGAGGTTCTGAATCCTCTGGCGGCGTTGCCCCTGTTCGTCCTGGCTGCGTTTTGCGCGTGGTTTTTTCGCGACCCGGAGCGCCTGCTTCCCATCGGCCCCGTGGCGCTTTCCCCAGCGGATGGGAAGGTAGTCTGCATCGTGCCCGAAGGCGAGGGCCACACGCGCATCAGCATCTTCCTGAATATCTTCGATGTGCATGTGAACCGCGCCCCCATTTCCGGAACCATAACCGACGCGGTCTATCAAAAGGGAAAATTCGTCGTGGCCAGCCGCGAAATCGCCTCTTCTCAGAATGAGCAGAATATTGTTACAATCCGTGCGGCAGATGGCACCTGCGTGGTCTTCAAACAGATTGCCGGCCTGATCGCCCGCCGCATTCTTTTCTATAAAAAGGTCGGCGATCATGTGCAGGCCGGCGAGCGCGTGGGCTTAATTAAATTCGGTTCGCGCGTCGATGTGATCCTCGGGCCGGAATGGCGGGTGGAAGTTTCTAATGGCATGCGCGTCATCGGCGGAACCAGTGTGCTCGCGCGCAGACCGGGCGAAGTCGTGATCGCGGAAATGAACCAGTCCGCTTTCATTGAGGAGCCTGCGCTCTGCCGGACCTAGAAGCGCCTGCCCGCAAGCGTCCGCCGCGCGCGGCTTATGCGCTGCCGACGCTTTTCACGGCGGGCAACATTTTCCTCGGCTATCTCTGCATCCTGCGAACCATTCAGGGTGCGCTGGCCTATTCTTCGAACCCTCATCAGGCTTCCCAGGAATTCGAAGTGGCCGCTAAAACCATCGGCTTTGCCTTCATTCTCGACGGGCTCGATGGGCGCATCGCCCGTATGACCAACACCACCAGCGAATTTGGACGCGAGCTCGATTCTCTGGCCGACATCATCAGCTTCGGCATCGCGCCGGCACTGCTGGCCTACGTGTGGGGTGTCTATTTCGTCGGCGCCTCCTGGGGCGGCGACTTGGTAGATCAGTTGCAGCGGGCGGGCAAGTTTCTCTCGTTTCTATTTCTGGTCTGCGGCGCGGCCCGCCTTGCACGCTTCAATATCCAGAAGAATCCGGTTCCCAGGAATCCCGGTTCGCCAAGTCGCAAATACTTTGTGGGGCTGCCCATTCCGGCGGCGGCGGGAATGGTGGCGGCCGTGGTCTTCGCGTTCAGCGACTATCCGATCACGAGCGTGTACTGGTCCATCCTGTGGCAGGCGCTGATTGCACTGCTTTCGTTTCTGATGGTGAGCACCTGGCGGCATTGGAGTTTCAAAGAACTGAACCTGCTGAGTCCCCGCTCGCCGCTGCTTCTGGTGCTGATGGGGACTGTTATTTTTTTAATTTGGGAGTGGTCGAAACAGGTGCTGCTGATTTTTGCCAGCGCCTACGTCGCGAGCGGTATTGTCATTCGCGCCGCAGGCCTGATCCGGCGCTATTTCCGTACCGCACCCAAACCCTCTCCGGAGAAACAACCTGGCTGACACGATAGCGCTGGTCGGCGGCGAGACGCTGCTGGGACGTGAGGTTCGGGATGTGCTGGCGGAGTCTTCGCTCGGTTCGCGAGTACGCCTCGTCGCGGCCAAAGACGATGAAGCCGGCAAGCTGACCGAGATCGCCGGTGCGGCGGCTTTCCTCGCCAGGCTCGAGCCGGACGCCGTGGAAGATGCGGCGGTAATTATCCTCGCGGGCACGCCGGAATCGTCGCGCGAAGTTCTCAATGCCAAACCCGCCGGCCTGATTGTGGATCTCACCTATCAGACGGAGGACGACCCCGAAGCGCGCGTGCGCGCTCCCCAGGTGGAAGGGCCGGAATTCGAACCTGAAGAAGCGGGACCGCAGGTCGTGGCCCACCCAGCGGCCACAGCCATTGCCGTCGTGATGGAGCGACTGCACCGCGCCTATCCCATTGCGAGCGCCATCGTGCATGTCTTCGAGCCGGCCAGCGAGCGCGGCAAGCCGGGTATCGATGAATTGCAGCAGCAGACAGTGAACCTGCTCTCCTTCCAGCCGCTGCCGAAGAAGCTCTTTGACGCGCAGTTGAGCTTCAACATGCTGGCGCGTCTGGGCGATGAGGCCGCAACGCGTTTGAACGAAATCGAGGAAAGGATTGAGCGGCACCTGGCCACTCTTCTCGACCGGTCCGATGGTGTTCCTATGCCATCGTTGCGATTGATTCAGGCGCCGGTCTTCCACGGCTATAGCTTTTCCCTGTGGATCGAATTCGAGGACGCGCCGGTGCCTTCTGATATCGAAGATGCTCTGGCAGGCGACTTCGTCGATGTGCGGGGTGGCGATCTGGAACCGCCGAGCAATGTGGGCGTCGCCGGGCAGAGCGGTATTTCGGCGGGCGAGGTCACGCCCGATCGCAATAACGGCAACGCCATCTGGATGTGGATGGCTGTGGACAATCTCCGTCTCCCGGCCGAAGGCGCCGCCATGCTGGCGCGAGGAGTACTGTGATAAGCCCCGCAAATTTTCTGTTGCTCCTGCTGGCCTTCTGTTGCGCGAGCTGTGGATACCACGTTGCCGGGCAGGCGACCCTGCTGCCGAAAGACGTACACACCATCGCTGTGCCCGCCTGGGGCAATGTCACGACCCAATACAAGCTGCCGGTCTACATGGCTGAGGCGGTAGTGCGCGAGCTGAATTCCCGTACCCGTTATACGATAGTCGCCGACCCGTCGAAGGCGGACGCGACGCTTTATGGCAACATCGCGAACATGTTTACGAATGCGACGATTGCCGATCCCACCACCGGACGTGGCACGGGCGGACAGATCATCGTGCTGATTCAGGTGCGGCTGGTGGGGAAGGATGGCAAAGTGCTCTTCACGCGGCCGAACCTTGAATTCCGCGACCGGTATGAGATCAGTCTGAGTCCCAGCCAGTATCTCGATGAGAGCCAGGCGACTTTGCAGCGGCTCAGCCGGGACGTGGCCCGCACGGTTGTGAGCGCCGTGCTTGAAAATTTCTGAGCCATGACTCCCGCGCAGTTTCTCGGCCGTGTAAAGCGCAATGACTTGCCCCCGGTCTGTCTCTTTCTGGGGCAGGAGGGCTATAGCCGCAGGCGCTGCCGCACCGCGCTGGCTGATGCGTCCCCCGTGCCTTTGGAGCAATTCGATGCCTCTGAAGCGGAGCTCGCGGCCATCATCGACGATGCGCGGTCCATGTCGCTTTTTGCTTCCGAACGCCTGTTGCTGGTCTCAAACGCCGAAGCGGCCATGCCGCGCTCGAGCCGCGCCGCGGCCGATGACGACGAAGAGGGCGGGGCAGGCGACACCGCCACACTCGACAGCTACGTGAAGAGCCCCACGCCCGGCGTGACGCTGATCTTCGAAGCCACCCGCTGGGGTTTCGAGGGCGACGAGAAGGCAAAATGCGATCGTGTGCGCAAGTTCTACGGGTCCATTACGGACGTCGTGGAGTTCCGTGCGTTTACTCCGGACGAAGCGCGTGGCGAACTCGACCGGATCGCGCGGGCCGGCAACATTCAACTGGATTCTGCGGCCGCACAAGCGCTTGTGGAAGCTCTGGGCGCCGATATGATCCGCATCTCGGTGGAGCTTGAAAAACTCTCGCTTTATGGCAAGCCCATCACGGCTGTTGAGCTGCCGCTGCTGGTGCCCGATGCGAGGCAGAGCAACATCTTCGCGCTGGTCGCCGCGCTGGGCAGACGCGATCGCGCGCGGTCTCTCGACGCCCTTGCCGCGCTCGTGCGGGAAGGCGAATATCTGCCGCTGGCTCTGACCTTTCTCGCCACGCAGTTTCGCATGGCGCTGGTCGCGAAAGAGGCGAATCTGCGCAGCGCCTCTCAGGTCCAGGGGCACTTCCAGAAGGCGGGCGTGCAGATGTGGGGCTCGCGCGCCGAGCAGGTGTCACAAACCGCGACGAAGTTTTCGAAGGACCAGCTCGAGCGCGGTCTCAAGCTGATCTTCGAAGCCGACCGCGATCTGCGCAGCGCCCGCCCCGACGATCGCATCATCGTCGAGAACTTCGTCGTAAAGCTCTGCGCTTAGAGCGGGTTTCGCTTCATCGCTTCCGCAAAAAATCGAAATCGCAACCCTCATCGGCTTGATTCACGTGCTGCAGAAACATCCACCCATAGCCACGGTCGTAGTGTGGCGCGGGCTCAGGCCGCAGCCCCAGACGCCGGACGATCTCGGCTTCCGGCACATGCAATGTAAGAAGACGCCCTGCGGTATCGAGTTCCACCTCGTCACCCGTTTCGACAGCACCCAGCGGACCGCCCACAGCCGATTCCGGTGCAACATGCAGCACCACAGTTCCAAAACTAGTCCCGCTCATCCGGGCGTCGCTGATGCGGACAACATCATCGACCCCCTGGTCGAGCAGCACACGCGGCAGGGGAATCTGACCCCACTCGGGGAAGCCGGGCGCGCCTTTGGGACCGCAGCTTTTCATAACTAGAACGCTGTCCCTGGTGACCGGCAGGTCCGGCGAATCGATCTGCTCGTGCATCTGCTGATAGCTCTCGAACACATAGGCCCGCCCACGGTGCTGCAGCAGATCGGGCGAGGCCGCGGTGTGCTTGATGACCGCGCCGCGCGGCGCGAGATTACCTCTGAGAACAACCGTGCCGCCCTCCGGCGACAGCGGTTCCGAAGCGGCACGAATCACTTCGCGATTCCAGCATTTAGCATCCACCACGTTCTCGCGGATGCTCTTACCGTTAACCGTGATCGCATCTCCATGCAGCAGGCCCAGGATCTCATTCATCACAGCCGGCACCCCGCCCGCCGCAAACATATCTTCCATCAGATATTCGCCCGAGGGCTTCACATTCACAATGCACGGCGTGCGTTTCGAAATCACGTCGAACTCGTCGAGCGACAAATCGATGCCCAGACGCCCTGCGATTGCCAGCAGATGAACAACTGCATTGGTCGATCCGCCGATGGCCATGTTCACCGTAATGGCGTTTTCGAGCGCCGCCCGCGTCATGATCTTCGAGGGCCTCAGATCCTCCCAGACCATATCCACGGCGCGCTGCCCGCTCAGCTCCGCAATCGTGATACGGCGCGAATCGGGCGCGGGTATCGCCGCGCAGCCGGGCAGCGTCATTCCCATCGCTTCCGCTACTGACGCCATGGTGCTGGCCGTGCCCATCACGGTGCAATGCCCCGCGCTGCGCGCCAGACCGCCTTCGATCTCGCACCATTCGCCTTCTGTCAGCTTCCCCGTGCGATAGAGATCGAAGAGTTTGCGGCCATCCGTACCCGCGCCCAGTTTGCGATCGCGCCACTGTCCGCTGAGCATGGGGCCGCCTGTGACCACAATGGCCGGAATGTCGGCGCTGGCCGCGCCCATCAGCTGCGCGGGCGTGGTCTTGTCGCAGCCGCAGAGCAGTACCACTCCATCAATCGGGTTGGCGCGGATCGATTCCTCCACATCCATCGACATCAGGTTGCGGTAGAGCATCGATGTCGGTTTCATGAACATCTCGCCGAGCGAGATCGTCGGGAATTCGAGCGGAAAGCCGCCCGCGCGCCACACGCCGCGTTTCACCGCTTCGGCTAAGCCTCTTAAATGCGCATTGCAATTGTTCAGCTCACTCCAGGAATTGCAAATACCAATGACGGGCTTATTTTGAAATACGTCGGCGGTATAGCCTTCGGAACGCAGCCAGGCACGCCGCGAAAAGTTGTAATACTCCTTGCCGGACCACCAATTCTGACTACGTAATTTGTGTTGCATTTTAAGCTATCCAACATACACCTTCACAATTGTTTCGCGCCGCCATCACCGATCTGTAACGGGCAGCGCGTTACAACGAAGTCATGAGGTGCGACCTCCACGTTCACACACGGCACTCAGGAATGTGTACTGTGCCTGTGCTTTCGCGGATTTGTTATGAATCCTATAACGAACCCCGCCCCCTTTACGACACCCTCAAGAGCCGTGGTATGGATCTCGTGACCGTGACCGATCACGATTCCATCGGAGCCGCGGAAGAACTACGAAGCCACGCCGCGTTTCCGCGCGGTCGAGTCGGCGGCCTGCGCCGTCGCTGGCGGAATCGT
>JBDUBZ010000390.1:0-3475 GCA_040003745.1 Terriglobia bacterium | reverse complement strand
CGAATAAAAACCCCTTTTTTCACAAACTCTGAGTATACAGCAGTAGTATTAGCCTGGTCAAACGCGGCGGGGGCTTAGTAGTTCCGATTCTACTGTTGTTGTTGCTGTTGCTGCTGCTCTTCCCGCGGTCTCGGCGACGGCACCGCCGCTGTCTCGCGCAGGATTTCAAACCCGTCATCGTCAACCGCGGGTCTCACCAGCACATCCACCGAGAGGCTCTGCCCGGCATGCCCCTTATAAACTCCACGCACCGGCGGCACGTCGCCATAGTCCCGGCCGTAAGCGATGCGGATATGCTGCGATTCCACGAACGTACCCACAGTAGGATCCAGGCCAATCCATCCCGTCTCCGGAATATAAACCTGCACCCACGCATGCGACGCCAGACCGCCGATGACACGCTCCATCGCGCCGCGCGCATCCGTGCTCTGGCTGGGCACCAGATACCCAGAGACATACCGCGACGGCAGGCCACGCGACCGCAGCATAGAGATCAGCAGGTGTGCGAAATCCTGGCAGACGCCGGCCTGCGTCTCCAGGCAGTCGGCCACCGAAGAGTGCACATGCGTCGCGCCCTTCTGATACCGGAACCGCTGGTGGACCAGCGTCGAGGCCGCCTGCGCGAATCCATAAGCGGTCCCGTCCGAAGCCACTTCCGCATCCACCGCGATATCGTCAATCGCCGGCAGAAAGGGGCAGTATTGCGAAGCCGTGATCCAGTCGAAGTGCTGATCGAGCAAGGGATCGCGCATCTGTTCCAACTGCCTCAGCGTCACCGTCGACGGAACCGGATCGGGCTGAGGATGCACCAGCACCACCGCTTCCGTTTCCACACGCAGATCCAGGTGCTCGGGCAATATATGGAAAAGGTGTACCCAGTTGCCGAAAAAATCCTGATGTCCGATCGCCTTCGCCTGCGGGTTGGTCACCACGCGGAACGAGAGACAACTCTGGCATTCATCATGCCGGGGCCGCAGCCGGATCTCGTTGTAACTCTCCGAAACCGGACCATCGTACGAAAATTGAGTGACGTGGACGAGTTTATAGCGGTTCAAGCCATCACCGCGTAGTAGAGGTACGTCTCGGAAATCCCGGCGCCGATTTTTCGGCATGTCATCTGCAGCTCCTCGAGAAAATTGTGCAGTCCTCCGGCGAATACCTCTTCGATGCTGTCGTAGGAAAGCCGCTCATAAGCGCGTCCCGTAAGCCGCTCCGCCTCGTTCGCGTACGTGCCCGGCACCGAACCGCTGATCGCGTACAACGATTCCTGCAGGACGCCCAGACTGAAGCGAACGCTGCGCGGATGGCGCGAATCGAGCAGCAGCAGTTCCGCCACCTTTTCCGGCTCAATCTGACTGTACTGCCGCTTATAAAATTCGTACGCCGCCACAGACTTCAGCACCGCCATCCACGCATGGCTCCGCGCTTCATTCAAAATCTCCGGCGCTTCGAGCATTTGATGATAGTGAACATCGAGTATTCGGGCTGTCATCTCGGCCCGCTCGAGCGCGCATCCGGCCTGCAGGAAGTGCCAGCCATCGTCACGCGGAAGGGTCGCGTCGCACACGCCGTGGAATCGATGGCTCCCGCGCTTCACCGCGTCGCAGAAACGCGAAAGATCCTCGTCCGATTCGCGCAGCCTGTTGACCTTGTGATACAGGCTGTTAATGTCTTCCCAAAGCTCGCGCGAAAGGCGGTCGCGAATCGCGCGGGCATTTTCCCGGGCGCTTATTATGCACTGGCTGATCGAATTTGGATTGTCTTCCGAAAAACCCAGAAACTCGAACGCATTGCGCGCATCGGCAACCTCATAGCGTTCGTAAAAGCGGCTGCGTTCCCCCGTGATCGTAATGAGCGGGTCCCAGCGCAGCTTGTACGTATCCGCCGGCTGTTCAAGCAGCATGTGATAGTTCACGTCGAGGATGCGCGCCGTGTTGTCGGCTCGTTCCATGTAGCGGCCCACCCAGAAAAGGGAATCCGCTATCCGTGAGAGCATCATCTACTCTTCACCCCGCAGCACCCACGTATCTTTGCTGCCTCCACCCTGCGAAGAATTCACCACCAGCGAGCCGCGCTGCAATGCCACGCGCGTCAGGCCTCCGGGCACGATCGTGACCTTTTCCCCATCGTAAAGGCAGTAGGGCCGAAGGTCCACATGCCGCCCGCTCATCATTCCCACCGAGGGGTCGTAAGAGGGACAGCGCGAGAGCGCGATCACAGGCTGTGCAATGTAATTCCGCGGGTCGGCAATCAGGCGCTCGCGAAACTCCTCGATCGTTTTCTTATCGGAGGCAGGGCCCATCAGCATCCCGTAGCCGCCCGATTCGCCCACCGCTTTCACCACCAGTTCCGGCAGATGCTCCAGCACATAGGCAAGCTCGTTATCCTCCGAACAAAGATACGTCTTGACGTTGTGAAGAATCGGGTCTTCGCCCAGGTAGTACTTGATGAACGTAGGAACGTAAGCGTAGATCGCCTTATCGTCCGCCACACCTGTGCCCACCGCATTCGCGAGCGCGATATTCCTGGCCCGATATGCATTCATCAGCCCCGGAACACCCACCACCGAATCGGAGCGGAAAGCCAGCGGGTCGATAAAATCGTCATCCACCCGGCGATAGATAACGTCAACCCGCGTGAGGCCGTGAATGGTCTTCATATAGACCACGTCGTCCGCCACCACCAGGTCGCGCCCTTCCACCAGTTCGATGCCCATCTCCTGCGCGAGGAAGCAATGTTCGAAATATGCGCTGTTATAGAGACCCGGCGTCAGCAGCACAATCACCGGCCGGTCGCTCGAACGCGGCGAAAGACTGCGCAGTATCTGCACCAGTTCCGCCGGATAATGATCCACCGGCAGTACTTCGGAAACCTCGAAGGCACGAGGAAAAGTCCGGCGCATCACCAGGCGGTTTTCGAGCACATACGAAATGCCGCTGGGGGAGCGCGCGTTGTCTTCGAGCACCATGTATTGCCCCGTCGCCGAATCCCGCACCAGATCGATTCCCGAAATATGGATGTAAATATCGCGGGGCACATGCAGCCCCACCATCTCGCGGCGGAAGTGCTTGCACGAATAAACCAGGTGGCGCGGAATCAGCCGGTCTTTCAGAATGCGCTGCTGCCCGTAAATGTCCTGCAGATACAAATTCAGCGCCATCACGCGCTGCGCCAGCCCGCGCTCGATCACATCCCATTCCGAGCGGGGAATCACGCGCGGCACCAGATCGAAGGGAAAGAGCCGCTCCGTGCCGCGGCCGTCGCTGTAAACCGTAAACGTGATGCCCTGAACGAGATAGGAAAGATCCGCCAGCTTGCGCCGCTCTTCGAAGGTCTCGCGGGGCATGGTCGCAAGCTGCTCGAAGATGGCCGCCGCACACGGGCGCGGCAGACCGTCGGGCGCGATCAGCTCATCGTAAAAGGCGCCGGGATCATAGCCGTCGAAGAGCAGTGAGGTACCTGTTTTTGCCGTTGG
>JBDUBZ010000389.1:0-3479 GCA_040003745.1 Terriglobia bacterium | reverse complement strand
CACCTTTTTCGGCGAATCGGCAAAATAATGCCAGCGCCAGAAGGAGGAAGAACGCACACAGTGCCTCGTTGTAGGCAGACGTCCACGACATGATCGTCGCGAGCGAGGCGCTCGCCACCCAGCAGATCTGCGCCACCAGTCCCGCGAGCCGCGAACCCGTGATCATCCGCATGATCCAGCCGAGCAACCACAGATTCGCCGCCATGGTCGCGAAGACCATAACGCGAAAGGGCAGGGGATCGAGACCGAAAAGACTTTCGAATAACAGGAAAAATCCGCGCTCGCTCCATGGCCGGATCGTCCCCTGCGCTGCCGGCTCAAACAGTGCCCGGAGCAAATCCCGGAACGAATGGACCTGCCGGAGCAGACCCAGCCATGCGAAATCGTCCGCGACGAACCAGGTGCGCAGGCCCTCCTGGTAAAGAACCAGCAGGAAGACGACGGGAGCGGCCAGCCAGAGCCAGCGCGCCCGGCCTGGTCTCACTTGCTTTCGAGACCCGCCGAAATGGCAATCACGCCGAGTTCGCGGCGATCGTTCGGAGTGGGCGGCATCGTCTTATCCATTGCGAAGTCAATGGTGATGGTTTCTTTCACGAGAAGCTCGGGAGCGATATCGGCCGTGAATGTATACGCGCCCGACTTCCTGTAAGGTTGCGCCTTGAGGGTGGTGCTCCCGGTGGAAGCGGTCAGCGTAAAGCCGCCGGTCTTCTGGATCACCACGTCCGGAACACTCAGGGAGAATGTGAGCGTAGCGCCACGTTGCGCGGCCGCCAGGGGACACCGCAGCAGCAGCGAGAACTTACCCGCGGTCCATCGCCACGTGCCGCTTTCCAGTCCATAAAAGCCATGCAGCAACTGGGCGGAGGCGACCGCGTCGCTCATTTTGAAAGCGGACGCGATGCGCGGCCCCGGCTCCGCCTGTTCCTCATTCTGAACGGTGTCGGCATTGTGTTTACCGCGGCATGCCATCGTCGACCCCGCCAAAATCAGAACCGCAAGAAATACCGGAAAGCGCATCGTTACCCTCATCAATCCCCAATTCTCCCGACCTGAACTAAAGTGGCCTTGATGAATCAGTGTAGCAACTAAGCAAGCGCTGAAAGGAAACGGTTTACGCGCAGTCTATCGGATCTGGCTGGTGTGCGGGGAGGCCGTTTTGACAGGATTTCCGCTGCATGTTGCGTGTTGGGAAAGGGTCTGAATTTGAATGGTCCCTGGGGGTGGCCGATTCGTCTGGACGCAGCGGCGAAACGCTGGCGCCGACCTCTGGACTACCGGGCGGACGGTCTTTGTTGCGCGGGACAGACTGCCGGATGCGTCACCTTCCGGACCACAGGGGCTGGCTCAATCGGAAGTGGCCGCGGTCGCGGCAGCAGTGTTGGCTGTGTCAGTCCGGAAGACTGGCAATAGGCGAGCGCCCGCTCGAAACGCGACTAAAGTCCGTGTGACCGAGCAGACCGAAACGGCCCAGTTATTTATTAGTCCAGTCTTTCAACCTGAACCAGGCAGCTATAAAACGTCGGTCCTCCTCCCGCATCGGTCAGCCGCTGGGATGTCAGCACATTGACGGAATTGCCATCGGGCGCCATCTTCGGCGAGCGCACCGAAGGCACTGAAACCACTCCCTGGGCAATCGTCCCATCGAGGCGGGCCTGCAAAACGCACTGGCCGCGATCATTCACCAAACGGACCGCATCGCCGCTCGCGATACGGCGGGGGGCCGCATCCTGTGGGTGGATCGTCACGAACGAGGTCTGGGTATCGGTATCCGGACGGGCGCCGAATGTGGAGTTCATGCTGTCGTCGTTCTTGGGAGAAATCAGCTCCAGCGGGTACCGGTGCGCGAGCGTTTTATCGCCCGCTCTCGATTCAATGGGCGGCTCGAACCCGAGTGTCTCCGCGTGGAACTCGCATTTGCCCGACGGGGTTCCGAATCCGCCGGCGGCAAAAGGCAGGAAGGGATCGCCGATCTGGAGGCGAATGGAATGCTTCTCCTCCAGATCCTCAAGCGTAATGCCTTTGATGAACGGATGTTCGGTGTCGAGTATGGTCCGAATCATGTCGTCGTCGGAATCGCGGAAGCAGGGGTCCGTGAACCCCATGTGCGTCGCCAGCCGGCGGAAGATTTCGTTGTTCGGCAATGCCTCGCCGGGAGCCCGCAGCGCCGGTCTCGCAAGCTGCAGGTGAAAGTGTCCGTAGGCGTAGTAGAGGTCGGTATGTTCGAGGAAGGTGGTGGCGGGCAGCACGATATCGGCGAAGTCGCAGGTGTCGGTTTGAAACTGTTCGAGCACCACGGTGAACAGATCTTCCCGCCGCAGGCCGCGCCGCACCGCGTTCAGATCGGGCGCTATTGCCGCCGGATTCGAATTGTAGACCACGAGCGCCTGTACGGGCGGATCCTGCAACGTGGTCAGCGCGTCGCCGAGCTCCGTCATATTGACGACACGGGCGGCGCCATGCGGTTGCAGATCGGCCCGCTCCAGACCCTTGTCGTTGATGTGAAACGCCGCCGATGTGGATGCCTGCAGCCCGCCACCCACATGCCGCCACGCGCCCGTCAACGCCGGCAGCAAAGCGATGGCGCGAAACGCCATGGCGCCTCGCTCCGAGCGCTGCACACCGAAGTTCAGCCGTATCGCGGCTGGTTCGATCGTGGCGTACTCGCGCGCCAGTTGCACGATATCTTCCACCGCCAGCCCTGTCAGGGCGGAGGCGCGCTCGGGAGTCCACTCGCGCACGCGCTCTTTTAAATCGTCGAAACCAAGCGTGTAACGCTCGACGTAATCGCGGTCTTCGAGGCCCTCCCCGACGATGACGTGCATCATTGCGAGCGCGAGCGCCGCATCGGTGCCGGGGCGGATGGCATAGTGGCGGTCCGCCAGCCGGCCCGTGCGGTTCTGGTGCGGGTCGATCACATAGAATTTGGCTCCATTGCGGCGCGCTTCGACAATGAACGGCCACAGATGGACATTGGTGCCGAGGATATTCGCGCCCCAGGCAATGATCAGCTTCGAATGGCGGAACTGCTCGGGCTCAATGGCATAACGCAAGCCGAGCGCCGCGGTGAGTCCAGCCTTTCCGGCGGTGGAGCAGATGGTTCGGTCGAGCCGGGAGGCACCCAGGCTGTGGAAGAAACGGTTGCTCATGCCGCCAAAGTTGAGATAGCCCATGGTGCCGGCGTAGCTGTAGGGGAGGATGGACTCCGGGCCGAACCGCCCGGCGATATCTTTCAGACGCGCTGCGATCTCGCTCAGGGCCTCGTCCCAGGAGACACGCTCAAAGCGGCCTTCGCCTTTGGCTCCGGTGCGGCGCAGCGGATAAAGCAGGCGGCCGGGCGAATATTCGCGCTCGAGGTAGCGCGCGACTTTGCCGCACAGGAAGCCGCGCGTGACCGGGTGATCGGGATTGCCGCGCAGCTTCGAGCCGCGCCCGTTTTCATCGACGTCGATCAGCAGCGAACAGGCGTCGGGACAATCGAG
>JBDUBZ010000388.1:0-3489 GCA_040003745.1 Terriglobia bacterium | reverse complement strand
ACGAGATTGAAAACATACGCCTGCTGGCGCCTTCCGGAGAGCGGGTTTCGCTGGCGCAGGTGTGCGATGTGAAGGTACTCGATGGCGCGTCGGAGATTTATCGCGAGGGGAATTCGCGTTATGTCGCGATCAAATACAGCGTTGTGGGGCGCGATCTGGGAAGCACGGTCGAAGAGGCTATTGCGAAAGTCAGCAAACAGGTGAAGCTGCCGACCGGCTACAGCATGAGCTGGGCCGGCGAATATGAAAGCGCTAAACGTTCGCAGAAGAGGCTCATGATTGTGGTGCCGATCACGCTGCTGGTGATCTGTTTCATACTCTACACGATGTTTCATTCCATCAAGTGGGTCCTGCTGATTGTCGCGAATGTGGCGATGGCGCCGCTCGGCGGCTTGCTGGCGCTCCTGATCACGGGTACGCATTTCAGCGTGTCTTCAGGTGTCGGCTTTCTGGCTCTTTTTGGCGTGTCTGTTCAAACTGGCGTCATCATGCTCGAATACATAAACCAACTTCGGGCGCGGGGTGAAGCCATCATCGACGCGGCGGTGGATGGGTCGGTTCGCCGGCTGCGGCCCATCATGATGACGATGCTGGTGGCGAGCTTTGGCCTGCTGCCGGCGGCGCTGTCGCGGGGAATCGGATCGGATTCGCAGCGGCCTTTCGCCATCGTGATTGTGGGCGGCCTGGTAGCCGCGCTCCTGCTCGGTATCTTTCTGCTTCCAACACTTTACGTGTGGGTAGCCAGTGATCGGGATGTTCTCGAAGCGCCGGAAGGACACCAATAACGGGCACTTGCGATAGGAGTGGCACTTCGCGTGCCCTTCATCCAGCAGGTGCCGCAAATGTTATATCGCAATCTTTGTCCGATCGGCATGGCTTCGGTGTTTTCTTTTTTTCTGTTGACGGGTTGCAACAGAGCCGCTGAGCCAGCCGCGCAGAATTACGCCGTCGATCCTGCTAACGGCAATCTGGCGTCCGTACCGGCACCTGTGCAATCCCAGGCGGAGCCTGCGCAATACCCGGCGGAGCCTGCGCAATATGGCGGACCTCAGCAGTCTCCCGCGCCCTCCCCACCCGCGAGTTACCGGCAAGGCGATCCGAACGCTGCCGCCGTGGATTACGCCGCTTATGACGACCAGATCGTGGAGGCTCCACAGCCTCCGCCGCCGCTTCCCGAATATGGGCAGCCTCAAGTCCCCGGCGATAACTACATCTGGACACCGGGCTTTTGGAGCTATGGGTCGGGAGGATATTTCTGGGTTCCGGGCGCGTGGGTGGTTGCGCCCTTCGTCAGTGCTCTCTGGACACCTCCTTACTGGGAAAATCTTGGCAACCGCTATCGCTGGCACCGCGGCTACTGGGGCGAACACGTCGGCTTCTACGGTGGAATTAATTATGGCTTCGGCTATACCGGGCGCGGATATTCGGGAGGCTACTGGAGTGGCGATACTTTCAATTACAACCGTGCCGTCAATAACGTGAATCCGTCACGTATTCACAACGCTTACAACTACAACGTCCAAAACTACACCAGCCCGAACAGAGTCAGTTATTACGGATCCGGCGGCGTAGAAGTAAGGCCGACTGCGCCGGAACTCGCGGTCCGGAATGAGCGGCGCGTGCCGCCCATACCGGCTCAGCTGCCACAGATGCGCCAGGCTGCGGAAAGTCGCGCACAGCTGGCCAGTGTAAATCAGGGCCGCCCTCAGATCGTGGTCGCGACGGCTCCGCTGGCGACACCTTATCGCGTTCCCGCAGCGCGCTTGACCCCTCAACCTCCGTCGGCGCCAACGCCCCAGGTGTCAGGTCGTGCGGGCATAGAAAATCCGCCTCCGGTCAATAGGCCCGAGGTGCGGCCACAGGATCATAGTTCGAGAGCGGATCGGGGGACCGCTCTCGCGCCGCAGGCTCCCGCGCCCCCTCCCATTGCCCCGCCCGCTATAGCAACTCAGAAGGGGCCACAGCGCAACCGGCCTATTCCCGCGCCCGCGGCGGCTCCCCCTCCCGTTCAACACCTGGAGCGCGCCCAGCGGGAAGCTGTGCCTCCGGTGGCGTCTCAACCTCAGCGGACACCAGGCCCTCCAGCGACTCCGCCGTTCTTTTCTCATCGGGATGCGGCGCCTGCCCCTCCCCAGCCCCCTATTTCACAGGAGCGCCCGAGCCACATCGACCGGGGGCAGCGTGGATTTGCACAAGCCGCGCCACCACCGGCTGTTCCGCAGGCAAATCCCCCGTCGTCCCCGCCTCAGAGGTCACGTCCGCAGGAGCAGGCGGCGCCCGCACGGCCACAACCTCAGATGCGAGGGGTCGAAACACCGCGTGCTGCCGTTGCACCCGCGACGGCGCCACAGGGAAGACCGGAAATGCACCCGCCCGCCGTGCATCCCGAGGGGAACCCACACAAGGACCGGGCTCAATAGCACATGCGCTTCAGGCTGTTTGGATAGTACTGTGCTTCCGGCCGAAAAGGCCGTAGATGATCAGGCCAATAGCGAGCCAGACAATGAACCGGATCCACGTGATCAGCGGCAGGCCCATCATCAGCAGAACGCAGCAGGCAATCGAAAGAAGCGGTGTCACTGGAACCAGGGGCACACGGAAGCTGCGAGGCCGCTCGGGCTGCTTCCGCCTGAGCACAATCACCGCCGCGGAAACCACCACGAACGCGAAGAGCGTGCCTATGTTTGAGAGTTCGGCGAGCGTGTCGATATCCCACAGGCCTGCCGGAATGCCCACGACAAAACCTGCGATCCACGTGCTGATGTAGGGCGTCTTGAATTTGCTGTGCACCTTCGCAAACATACGCGGCAGCAGGCCGTCGCGGGACATGGCGAACCAGATTCTCGCCTGCCCGTACTGAAAAACCAGCAGAGAAGACACCATGCCCATCAGGGCGCCAAACGTGACGATCAGGCGCAGACGGTTGTAGCCCAGCCCTTTGAGCGCGGTTGCCACCGGTGAATCGTTATTCAGGGTGTCATAGTGCGCGATTCCAGTCAGCACCAGCGCCACAGAGCCATAAAGAATCGTGCAGGCAATCAGCGTAGCAATAATGCCGATAGGCATATCGCGCTGCGGCCTTCTGCATTCCTCGGCCGCCGTCGAGACGGAATCGAACCCAATGTAGGTGAAGAACACGATGGAGGCGCCGGTCAGAATTCCGGAAAATCCATGCGGCGCGAACGGCTTCCAGTTCTCAACATGAATTGCGCCCATCGCCCCGAAGCAAAAGATGGCGATGGCGCCAATTTTAATCGCGACCATGGTGGTATTGGCGGTCGCGCTTTCTCTAATGCCGCGCACCAGAATCCAAGTAACTGCAAGCGTAATGAGTAATGCCGGCAGGTTGTAAAGGCCGCTCGGCGTCCCCGGCGCGGCAAACAGGGGATAGGCGATGACTGCCGGCAGATGGATTCCCCACAAGTTGTCGCCCAGGTCCTGCAAATAGGCTGAGAAGCCCACAGCGACGGACATGTTTGAAACAGCGTA
>JBDUBZ010000087.1:0-11784 GCA_040003745.1 Terriglobia bacterium | reverse complement strand
GAATACGCACTGACAAATAACCTTTCGCTCGAGTCCGGCTATGTCGGCAGCGAATCAAGGCACCTGCCGGTGGTGGCGGGCGAGAACGAGTCGGCTGCCCTTGTGGCCCCCGGAGTGAACGTTAATCCTTATCGGCCGTTTCCGGACTTCGGGTCGTCAAGCTTTATCTCTCAGTCGTCGTCGGCCACTTACAATTCGCTGCAAACTACCATCAAGCGCCGGGCCGCAAACGGCCTGACCTTTATCGGTACGCACACGTGGTCGCATTCGCTTGACGATGCCAGGGAGCCGTTCCCGGCCACCGGCGAAGGGGGCTATCGATCGTATCCAATCCTCGGCAGGCGCATCGAATACAGCAACTCGCCATTTGACGTGCGCCACCGCGTGACCCTGACGGCCAGCTACGAACTTCCTTTCGGCACGGGTCGCCGGTTTCTTAACCAGCACGGCTGGGTGAATGGGATTGTTGGCGGGTGGACCGGCACTGTCGTCTGGACGGCTCAGGCCGGCAGCCCCTTTACGGTTCGCGCCAATACCGTGACCGCGAATGGAGCGGCGGGCGGATGCTGCAACAGCGGCGCCTTCCCCACTTTGATCGGCGATCCTTACGCAGGTGGAGGAGCTCCCAATGCGACCAACCCGAGTCAGATTTGTCCCACGGTGGTCGGGAATGCGCAACATTTTTACAATGCCTGCGCCTTCGCCGATCCGCCGCTCGGAAGCCTGATTCTGCCGGGACAGGTGCTCACGGGCGCCGCCGCCGCGGCCTTCCTGCCCAGCGCCCGCTCGCAGATTCACGGACCCGGATATGACAGATTCAACGCTTCGCTGTACAAAGACTTCAAAGTCAGCGAACGCCAGAGCCTGCAGTTCCGCGCCGATATCTTCAACGTTGCGAACCATCCCAGCCTCGGGCTGCCAAACACGACTCTGGGAAACAACGCGGGCCAGATTACCACTTCACGGGGCTTTGGCAGCAACACCCCGGACGCGCGATTCTTCCAGCTGGCATTGAAGTATTATTTTTAGGTCTCGATGGGAGCGTTGCTTGATGCGTCGCGGCTTCTGAGCCTGCGGCGCCGTGATTTCCTGCGGGGAGTATGCGGTGCGGGCGCGGCGGCAGCATGCGGGGGAGTGTCTGCGGCAGCTCCCTCCAAATCTAAGGTCGTCATCGTGACCTTCGGCGGTGGTGCCCGCGATGATGAGACTTTTGCCCTGCGAGGGCAGCGAAACATCCCGCATATTCTCAATGAACTGATCCCGCAGGGGACGTTCTTCACGCGTGTGGTCAATCGCGGCATCCTGGGACATTACGTGGCGACTGCCGGCATTGCCACCGGTAGGTATGAGACGTTTAACAACTTCGTTTCCCAGCCGCCGCCAGCACCCACACTGTTCGAGTACTACCGGAAACACGCGGGAACACCGACCAGTGATTGCTGGGTGGTCGCTCCCAGCAACGGCTTTGAGCGGATTGGGGCCAGCAGCGCGCGACAATACGGTCCGGCTTACGGGGCGGGAGTGGTTTTGCCGAAGAATCTGCTCTCGTCAGCCGTTTCGGGCCAAACGGCCGCAGGGCTGAGGGATTTCGAGCATCTACTGCAGGACAGCTATGAAATGCCAATCCCCGGCACCGCAGCCTCCGCTTTGAACCATGACTTCAACCTGACTCAGCTGACTTCCGCGCTGAAGCTATCCGTAGACGATTTTCTGCGGAACGCCCGCGCGTTGAGCAGCCCCGACGAACTCTCGGTTCATGTCGCGCGCCAATTGATGCGCGCCATGGCGCCTTCGCTTCTGTTCGTGACTCTTCACGACATGGACGTGGCCCATGTGGGCACTTACTCGCTGTATCTTGAAGGGATTCAGCGCTCGGACCGGCTTTGCGCTGTGCTGTGGCAAGCCATCCAGTCCGATCCGGAGTACAAAGACCGGACCACTATGCTGATCCTTCCAGACTTCGGACGCGATGCGGATGGAGATCCCGGGGGAAATGGATTCCAGCATCATCGCACCGGCGGGCCATTGGCCAGAACCACGTGGCTGCTCGCGCTCGGCCCGCATGTCCGTGGCAATGTTACTGTGGACCGGCTCGTCGAGTGCATCGACGTTGTTCCCACGGTAGGCGGGCTGCTCGGTTTCGATACCCCTATGGCGCAGGGCAGCCGTATTGCGGAGTTGTTGTGACGCCAGCCGATCTTGATACATCGAGCTTCAGCCGCTATCCGCCCCAGGCTGCGGCGTGGTGCGCCCGGCGCATCGGGCTGCTGAAGCGGTTGCCGCTCGCGGTCGCGCCATCCATCTTCGAGCAGGCGATTGCGTTCGACTGGAAATTTCCCGCTGAAAAGGTACGCTTAACGGGGCAGATTTCCGCCCTTGCAGCCCTGGCCCCCGCGGCCTTCGACAGAGTGGTCGCGCCTCTGGAGGCGATCACTCTTCCCGAGGCGCTGGCGAAGTCGGACTGGGTGAATCACCCGGCGGTGTTCGTCGAAACTCTCACTGCGCACCTCTGGTCAACCGGTCAGATCGACCGTTACCGCGAGGCCGCGCGAACGCTGCTGGATTCCGCGCCCGTGGAAGCGGAGCCCGTCCGGAAGCGGACCGTAATCTTTCTGGCTGGAGCCGCGCTGACGGCGCCATCCTATCCTTTGTTCGAAAGGCTACGCGCCAGCGGTCTGCACGCCGTCGATGTAGCTCACGACGCAGAACAGACCTGGGCACTGGAACTACTGGCCAAAAATGCCTCGGCCACCGAGGATCGCTATGCCAACTGGTATCTGGATGGCGGTGAGCCGTGGCCCCTGCCGCCAGCTGCGGGGCCGATTATAACGTTGTCTTACGCGCATCTGGATCCGGTCCGCAAGGCGGTGCTTTACCGCATGAACCGCGCTACGCGGGCGGGCGACGGCCCGGAGCTTCTTCACCGCCAGTTGGTAGCAATGCAGCCGGAAGAATGTGGAGCCCAGACTCTTACTCCGGACCCGGTCCTGCAGCATTTCATGGTGGATCTCTTCACACAGGGTTCGGGAACGCAGATCTACAGCACCACGTTTGTGCAGTGGGCCGCCCGCGAGATTTTGCGTCGTGCCAGTCCTCAAACGCTCGTAGTCAGGGTCGCGCCGCGCGTCCGGCAGCGCGGTCTCAATGAACTGATCGCCACCCCAGGCTTGAACCCTGATCTTGATGCGGCCGGATCGCTGGTTGACGCTGACATGGCTGCCTATTACACCTGGCTTGAGCTTCAAAAGCTGCCTGGCGCAGCCGACTGTATCTTTCTGGCATGGTTTCAGGGGCGCGGGGAAGCATTCCTGACCGGTCCGTCGATCCCACGAAACGTGACAGCCTCCTCCCGGATGACGATAGATGACGTATATGGTCTGCTTTCATGACAGTCAAGCGTTTGCACGGCAAGCTTTACAGATGGCCTCAAGTTAGGCTGCAGGTAATGTTTGATGCCCCTGTAAGCGAGTTCAGCAGGCGCTTGACACCCCTACCTGTAGCGACTAGCATTAGTGCGGTGGTCCCCGTCAAATCCGTCTTCCTCGCCCCGTTTATTTTTTGCCTGCTGGCCTCGGCTGCCCCGCCCGATCCCGATGAATTCGCGAAATCGGTTCGGCCAGTTCTGGTAGAGAACTGCGCGGCCTGCCACAATTCTAAAAACCCCCGGGTAGATTTTCTCAAGGCGAAGACTGCGAAGGATATCGAAGCGAGCCGAGGTTTGTGGCACAACGTCGCCGAGCAACTGCGCAACCGCAGCATGCCGCCGGTGGCATCGAAAATTACCGAGCAGGAGCGGCTGGTAGTTTCCACCTGGGTCGATTCCCAGTTGCGCGCGACGGCTTGTAATACAGGCGATTTTGCCGGTCCGATTGCGGAGCGCCGATTGAACCGGCGCGAATACCACAACACCATCCGTGACCTGCTGGGAGTCGACTTCGTGGTTTCCGATCTGTTTCCCGCGGACGGCACCGGCGGCGCAGGCTTCGATACCAACGGTGAAACGCTTTATGTGCCTCCTCTGTTGATGGAGCGGTATCTGCAGGCAGCGCAGCAGATTCTGGATCGAGCGATCATTACGCCTCCATTGCAGAAGACCTTCACCGCGGCGGAACTGGTCCCGGCTAAAGCTTTCACCACTCCGGCCCGGCCGCTGGTCGCGGGCGAGGAAGTCTCGGTGACAATCCCGGCATGGGTGGATGGAGATTACGAAGTATCGGTGTCCGTCGCCGCTTCCGCGGGGGCTCCGGCAACTCCGGCAAAACTGGAGCTGAAACTGGATGGCGTTTCCGTGGGCATGCTGGTGGCAGAACCTCCGCGCGGTTTTGGCGGGCTTGGACTTGGAGCTGGCGGACGCGGCGGCGGACGCTTAGGGCAGCGTCCCACCATTTCGAAGCTCTCCTTGAAACTGGAACGCGGCCCTCACGTATTGACTGTGCGGCCGGGCTCTGACACTTCGCTTATCAGTCTCTCCGTCAACGCAAATCCGCCCGAATTAACGGCGGAGCGGCGAGCGCTTCACTATCGGCTCTTCGGCATGGAGCCGGGTGAGTCCCCGGTTCAGCCGAGAAAGGCTGCCCAGCGCATCCTCGCTCCGTTTGTAGCGAAAGCATGGCGACGGCCGGTACAGCCGGCTGAATTGAATCGGTTCATGGCGCTCTATGACAGATCGGCGGAGCGTGGCGATCCCTACGAAGAGAGTGTCAAGCTGGCGCTGAAAGCTGTACTGATTTCGCCTGATTTTCTCTTCAGGATTGAAGATCGGAAGGACAAGCCTGGCATTTATCCTCTGGGGCAGTATGAGATCGCGACAAGACTTTCGTATTTCCTCTGGGCTACCATGCCGGACGAGGAATTACTGCGTCTGGCTTCGCAGGGCCGGCTGCAGGATCCCAAAGTTCTGACTGAACAGGTGGACCGGATGCTGGACGATGCGCGTTCGCGCACGTTCGTCAGTTCTTTTATCGGACAGTGGCTGGGTACTCAGGATCTGGGCGGGCGAGTGCAGCCCATTGTGAACCGCGCGGAAGCTTATTACAACACCGAATCCGCCGCCGATCTGCGGCAGGAGCCGATTCTGCTGTTTGACCGCATTGTCAGGGAGGATCGTAGTCTGCTCGAGTTGCTGACCGCCGATTACACCTATCTGAACGAGCGGCTTGCCAAATATTACGAGATCGAAGACAAAGTGAACATTCACGGCGATGCTTTCCAGCTTGTGAAATGGCCGGATGACCGGCGCGCGGGTCTGCTGGGCATGGCAGCGCCGCTGGCGGTGACGGGTCAGCGGCAACAAACCAGCCCCGTGCTGCGAGGAGCGTGGGTGCTCGAAACGATCCTCGGAACGCCGGTGCCGCCCCCGCCGCCTGGAGTGCCGCCGCTGCCGCCCGATGCGAAGAAAGAGGGCGACCTTTCCATGCGGGCGAAACTGCTGCAACACCGCGGGAATCCGGTCTGCTCAACCTGTCACAATCTGATGGATCCGATCGGATTCGGGCTCGAGAATTTCGATGCCCTCGGTCGCTGGCGCGAAGCAGATGTTGCCGGCAACAAGATCGACGCGAGCGGTGCGCTGCCTTCAGGAGAGAAATTCGTTGGGCCGGTGGAACTGCGCCAGGCGCTCCTCGGGAAGAAAGACGATTTCATGCGCCACCTGACTGGCAAAGTGCTGGGGTATGCGCTGGGCCGGAGTCTGCAGGATGGAGACAGCTGTACAGTTCAGCGCCTCACTGATGCCGAGGCCAAAGACGGTTATCGCGCCCGAACGATGATTCGCGAAGTGGTGCTGAGCGTTCCCTTCCGCAATACCCAGGGGGGCGCGGTGAAATTGGAATCGAAAGAAGGCGCGCCGGTCTATCGCAAGCAACGCCTGGTCTCGTGCGTAGAAGATGGATCGTGCACGCCTTTGAAGAAGCCTGAGCCTGAAGCGGTGAAACCCGATGCGGCCGGGGCGAAACAGTAAAGAGGAGCTCTCATGTTTAAGTCGATTTCCCGAAGGACGTTGCTGCGCGGAACAGGCGCGGCGCTGGCACTCCCGTGGCTCGAGGTGATGTCAAAGGCCGCGCCCGGCACTGGTCCCGCAACTCTGGCCGAGCCGCCGCTGCGCCTGGCCTATCTCTTCGTTCCGAACGGAGTGCGGCCCGACTTCTGGACCCCCGCGGGAGACGACGATCACTATGAACTGCCCACCCATCTAAAGCCGCTGGAGGGTCTGCGCGGAGATTTCAGCCTGCTTGAGAACCTGTGGAACGAGCAGGCGCAGGGGCGTAACGGACACTGGCCCAAAATCCCCGCATGGCTGACAGGCGGGCGCGTGGAACGCACCGCGGGGGACGATCTTTTCTCAGGCAACGTGTCAGTCGATCAATTGCTGGGACAGCGGCTCGGTCACCTCACCGCCCTGCCCACATTCGAACTCGGCATCGATACTCCACGCACGGGAATCGATACGGCTGGCGGTGGCTTCGCGCGTCTTTACGGCTCGTTCCTTTCCTGGCGCGATGCCCGGACGCCGGTGGCCAAGGAAGTGATTCCGCAACTCGCCTTCGATCGTTTATTTCGCAGCAATCGCGCCCCGGTTATATCGAGCGTGGATCCCCTGCATCCCTCGGTCTTCGCCTCTTTGCAGCGCGACGACACGAGCGTGCTCGATGCGGTGAAGGAGGACGCGCAGTCGATCCGGCTTAAAGGGAGCGCGGGAGACAAAGTTCGGCTCGATGAGTATTTCGATTCAGTGCGCTCGGTAGAGCAGCGCATGGAGGCCGCGCTTAATCCCCAGAAGCGTTGGATCAATCAGGGCAAGTTTCCGCTTGACCGTCCGGCGCCAGGTCTGCCTGAGACGCATCAGGATCATGTCCGGTTAATGCTGGATATTATGGTGCTCGCGTTCTGGACGGATACAACACGGGTCGGAACGTTCATGTATGGCGACGCGCAAACCATGCAGGATTATTCCTTCCTGCCGGGAGTGAAGGGGTCCTACCATTCGATCTCACATCACGGAGACGAGCCTTCAAGGCGCGAACAGTACGAGAAAATCGTCAACTGGCATATGGATCAGCAGGCGTATTTCCTCACGAAATTGAAGTCGCTGGACGAAGGCGGCACGTCTTTGCTGGATAATTCGATGATCGTTATGGGCGGATCGCTCAAAGACGGTAACCGGCATATCGAAGAAGATCTTCCTTTGTTGATCGCGGGTAAAGGCAAGGGCACTCTGAAGCCTGGACGCCGCATTCGTGCCGCGGCTCGCACCCCCATGTGCAACCTGCATCTGGCTATGCTGAACCGGATGGGCGTGGCCGACAAAACATTTGGCGACAGCACTGGTCCTTTAAATTTTTCTTAGTATGACCGTGCGCCCGCTGTCGGGTTGGGACTCACAGCGAGCTTTTTGCCCATCCGGAAGTGGTCCTGTTTCGCCGTGAACTGCTGGGCGATCACGCTAAGCGTATCCCAGCTATCCGTACGAAACGGGCCCGCAGGCAGGTCCGCGCCATTGTAAAGATTGGCAGTGTCGGGATAGTTATCCCACGCATACCGGACTGCTATCGGCGCGGGCACCTTGGCGCTACCAACGGTTCTTCCGAATCGAAAACGCTGGCGCCGCTATCCTGCACCGGATCAATCCTGATCTGATGACCCAGGCGCGAGGAATCAGGACAGGTCCGACAGGTACTGAAGCTTGCCCGTGCTGTCTCCGATGGTCTCGGGATGGACGTCCATGAAATCGAGCAGATTCATAAAAAGGTTGGCCATCGGCGTTCCCTTCGGATACACGATACGGCGCCCCCCTTTGAACCGGCCGTTCGCTTTGCCCGTGACCAGGGTCGGAAGGTTGATTTTGCTGTGAGAATTGGGCTCGGAAAGGCCGCTGCCGTAAAGGATGGCGCAGTGATCGAAGAGCGAGCCGTCCCCGTCCTGAGTGGCCTTGAGCTTCGTCAGGAAGTACTTGAAATTCTCCGTATGGTAGACGTTGATCCGGGTGAACTTCTCGATCCACTCCTTGTTGCCCTGGTGATGGGTGAGCGGATGGTGCGGCTCCGGAATGCCAATCTCGCCATAGGTGCGGAGACTCGCTTCGCGGCCGTACATCAGCGAAGTCACGCGAGTCAGATCGCCCTGGAGAGCCAGAACCTGGAGGTCGAACATGACCTTCAGATAGTCCTTGAAGAGAACCGGAACGCCGGCGGGCTTGTCGATCATGCCGACGTATTCATGATGCTCGTTCTCGGCGGCTTCGATCTGCTTTTCAACTTCACGGACGGCGAACAGGTACTCGTCGATCTTGTGGCGATCGGCGCGGCCCAGATCGTTCTCAAGGCGCCTCGTGTCGTCACGGACCATATCGAGAATGCTCCTGCGCTCCGCGATGCGCCTTGCGCGGATTTCCGGCGGGACATTCAGATCGTCGGTTCCGAAGAGCCGCTCGAAGATTACCCGCGGATTGGTTTCCGGAGGAAGCGGAGACGTTGGTGTGCGCCAGGACAGGGTGTTCTGATAAGCGCAGCTGTAGCCCGAGTCGCATGCGCCCACGGTCCGTGTGTCGTCGCAGCCGAGTTCGAGCGAACCAAAGCGGGTTTCCCTGCCGGTCTTCAGTGCAGCGATCTGATCGAAGGAGATGCCGGCATGAATGTCCGTGCCGCCTGTCTTGCGGCAATGCACGCCTGTGAGATAGGCCGCCCCGGCGCGCGCATGATCCCCCGCGCCATCGCCCAGAGCTTCGGCCTGGTGGTGATCCAGGCCCGCGATCACGGAGAAATCCTCGCGGAACTCCTCGATGGGTTTGAGGATGCGCGACATCTGGTAGTCGCGCCCCTCGCCGACGGGATTCCACGCTTCAGGCCAGGAGCCTACGGGAACATAGGTTATGACGAGCCGGGTGGGGGCTTTCGGCGCCGCGGCCGCATTTGCAAATGCCGGCGCCATTGCGTCCAGCACAGGAAGAGCGAGGACCGTGCCGACCCCCCTCAGGAACGTCCGGCGCGGAAGGTGTTTACGGGCGGATATCATCGTTCGCTCTGTCTCCTTTTCGTTTCTGAAAGGCTGCGCTGTCCACAATCCCCTGCACCAAACTGGAGATACGATATTGGTTCTGGTCGACCTGCCGGGCAATGGCTTTCACAGTGGGTCTGTCGGCAGGCTCGAGACCGCGGCCAAGCGCGTACGTCAGCATTTTGTCGGTCATTGCCGCGGCGAAGTCGTCACGGTTCGCAAGCAGGATGTTTTCGAGTTCCTCAGGACCGTTGAAGCTTCTGCCGTCGGGCAGGGTACCCGAGGAATCGATGGGGAACTTGCCGTCATCGTTTCTCCAGCGGCCAATGGCGTCGAAGTTCTCGAGCCCGAAACCGAGTGGGTCCATACGGCCGTGGCAGCTGGCGCAGACTGCGTTGGAGCGGTGCTTTTCCATCTGCTGGCGCAGCGACATCGAGGTTCCTACGGCAGTCTCGTCCAGGGGCGGCACATTGGCCGGTGGGGGTGGGACGGGAGCGTTCAGGAGATTCTCCAGCACCCACTTCCCGCGCAACACCACGGAAGTTCGGGTCGCATACGAGGATGCCGTCAGGACGCTGCCGTGCGTGAGGATGCCTCCGCGATGCGTGCCGGTAAGATCGACCCTCCGGAACTCGGGTCCTCGCACATTCGGCACATCGTAGTAGCGGGCGAGTTCTTCATTCAGGAACGAGTATTTACCATTGATGAAATCGAGGATTGAGCCGTCGGTGGACAGCAGGTTCTGGAAGAACAGGCTCGTTTCTTCGCGCATCGAGATACGGAGGTAATCGTTGAATGCCTGGAAGCGAACCGGGTCCGGCTTCACTGATTCCAGGGCGCGAAACTCCAGCCACTGGCCGCCGAAATTTTCCACGAGCGCTTTAGCTTTCGGGTCCGCAAGCATGCGCTGGATCTGGGCGTGCAGAACCGGCGGATTGCGAAACGTGTTCTGCCCGGCGGCGCGCAGCAATTCCTCGTCGGGCATGCTGCTCCAAAGGAAATACGACAGGCGCGAGGCGAGTTCGAACTGGCTGATGTTGTGTTCGGGGTCTCCGGCCCTGCCGGGGCGGGGATCCCTTTCAATGCGGAAAAGAAAGTTGGGGGAGACCATCATCGCCTCGGTCGCGACAGCGATCGATTGCTCGAAGGATGCGCCGCGCTTCTGATCCTCGGTAGCAAGAGCGATCAGCCTGGTGATTTCCTCCGCGGTCGCCGGACGCCGGTAAGCCCGGCCCGCCAGATTCGTGATGATACGGCGCTGGCATGAGGGGGTACGTTCACCGCAGATGAAAATCCTCGAAAGGCTTTGTTGCGAAGGCTTCACGACCGGATTGAACGGACCCGAGATCTCGACAAAATTCACACGAAAGCTGACATCGGTCAGGCTGGGAGAAGCGTTTAGCCTGCCGCGACCTCCGCCCGCGAGCAGCGCCTTCACTTTTGCGTCATAGGTCGCCTGTTCTTCAGGCGTGGGATTCGGGCCAGGGGGTGGGATGGCGGCCGCAATGCGAGCCTGCTGCCGCTCCTCAAACTGAACGCGCTGTTCGGGGGTCGCGTCAGGAGGCAGTTGGAATCCACCGCCGCCGCGCCCTGTCGCCGCCGGTTCGGGCTTCTTCGTGGGGTTGAGGCCGCCGTATTTCGGCGGTAGCCCTTCGTAGAGCTTCAGAGCCGACGCCGCGATCCAGTGCTCGCCGGCAGGCGCATGAACCATGACCGTCTGGTCCAGGCCTTCCATTCCCGTACCGTTGGTGGTTGCTTCGAATTGCACCTGCGCAACCTGCCTGCCGTCGATCCAGATCGCAACGTGGAACGGTTCGGAGGGCCGGGGGTAGGTGCCTTCGGGGTCGATGCGGAATTCATAGTCGCCCTCGACCGGAAATGTGTGAATGGCGTGCAGCGCGCTGGCGAGCGTCAAGCCGGTTGTGTCGTAGTCGGTGATCGTGTATTTGAGGGTGGAGAGGAACCGGCTGTTGTTGCCGCCATCCGTGCCCTCGCGGTAGGGCGGCTGGTGGCGGACGACGGTGGGCTTGATAGCATCGTGTCCGAAGATGGCGGTTTGCACGGCCTTTTCGGCGGCGGCCAGATACTTTTCCATCAGGACCGGCGACAGGGAGAGCGCGTCGGCGATGTTGTCGAAGCCGTAACCGGAATCGTCCTGGGGAAAATCGTTAGCGGGTTTAGAATCGACGCCCAGCAAGTCGCGAACCGTGTTGTTGTACTCGGCGCGATTGAGGCGGCGGGCGGTGACGCGTCCGGGAACCGGTTTCACGGCAGCATCGGCGCGATCGAATTCGCTCTGGATCCAGCGTTCAACGGTTGTGAAGTCGCTTTCAGACTGACGCGGCACGCCTTTAGGGGGCATCTCGCCGGACTTGAGCTTTCCGAGAACTTTTTATCACTTGTCGCGGTCTTTCGTGACGGAGTCGGCAGTCGTATAGTCCTCGAGATTGAGGCCACCAGTGTTGAGTTTCGCGTTGTGACAGGGAAAACAGGACTTCTCAACGAATGGCCGGACGGTTGTTCGGAACCCGTCAGCAGCCGGCGAATCCGCCCGCAAGCCGATCACGCCGCATACAACCAATTCGGCAGCGACGACTAGCCAAGTTTTCATAAGTGCTAAACCCTAACGTCTGGAGTCTATCACTTCCCTGACCAGCTACTAACGGCAACCTCTAATAGATGATATTTCACACATTAAGAGACTGCAAAATCGATTCACAACATTTAAAAATATTTTTTTCCACAACTCATCCCGCTGATAGCAATCGCCTGTACAGCCATCATCGTCACCTC
>JBDUBZ010000086.1:0-11828 GCA_040003745.1 Terriglobia bacterium | reverse complement strand
GCCTCTTCGCCGGTCTTCGATTCGATGACGGAATAGCCAAGGTCGGTCAGCGTTGCTTTCATGGCGCGGCGAAGCTGCGGTTCGTCGTCTACGACCAGAATGGTGGCTGAGTTCATGGTGCGGATGAAAAGTCGATCGGGAGCGACATTGAGACCGTTGCGCCGCCGCCTGTGCGATTGTGCGCGCGGATGACGCCGCCATGCGCTTCGATGATACCCCGCGCAATCGCCAGTCCCATGCCGGTGCCCTCGACTTTGCCGCGGACGTGTGGGCCGCGATAGAACTTCTCGAAGACGCGATGGATGTCATCCGGGTTGAAGCCGGGGCCGTTGTCTTCTACGTCGACCATCGCCTGGTCGTCGTCCCGGTGGAAAGTGACGCGGATGGGGGCATCGGGAGAACCGTATTTCCGGGCGTTTTCAAGAATCTGCAATAAAGCGCGGCGAAGCAGGCCGGCATCGGCATGAACTTCAAGGTCATCCGGCCCGCAGAGTGAGTAGCGCTTGCGATTCTCATCGCGGAGATCGCCGAGCACACCGGCGATCAGCTCGGAAAGGTTCACGACCTCTTTATGAAGATGCAGTTCACGCGACTCGATGCGCGCGAGCTCAATCGCCTCCGTGATGGTGCCCTGCAGGCGCAGCGATTCCTGATCGATGATGCTGAGCAGCTCCTGACGGACCTCTTCGCTGCGCGGCGGTACGGTAATCATGTGTGTGACACAGGTTCGGATGGCGGTGAGTGGCGTCTTCAGATCGTGGGCCAGGCCATCGAGCAGAGACGATTTGAACTCTTCGTTACGCTTCGCCACTTCCGCGGCGGCCGCGCGGTTCAGCGCGTTGGCGCGCTCGTAGTTGATGGCGAGCAGGTTTGCCACGGAATCGCGGAGTTCGCTGGTGATTACGCCGGAGACCGTGGCGAGACTGCCCACGACGTGGGAGCCGAGGCGGACCGGTATGATCGCGAGCGGGTGGCGGACGATCGCTTCGCCGGTCTCGGCGACGCTTGCCATTTCGGCCGGAGAGACGATTGAATCGCGCGCCATTCCATAGACGCGATTCGCAGCCGCATCGAAAAAAGCGATCTCGCCGACTTTGAGAAGCTGGCCGGCATGCATCACGGAATGGCGTACCGCGTCCTGGCCTTCGTCCATGAGCAGAGCCCGGCTAAGCTCGTAAAGCCGCGCCATCTGGTTGCGGCCCATGAGAGCCTCTTCGGCTCGGCGGCGCACATTGGCCGAGAGAGTGCTGACGGTGACGGCCGTGATGAGAAAGGCAAGCAGTGCCGCCCAGTTTTCCGGATCCGCGATG
This sequence comes from Terriglobia bacterium, assembly GCA_040003745.1. Lineage (GTDB taxonomy): Bacteria > Acidobacteriota > Terriglobia > Bryobacterales > Bryobacteraceae > BOG-234. Next base: position 10,518 of record JBDUBZ010000086.1, on the reverse strand, counting down.
GTGAAAGTGCCGAGCGGCGGCAGGAAAAAATAGTTAAAAGCGAAGACGCCCAGGATCGATGTGAAGATGGATTCCGCCAGGCCCCAGCGGGTAGCCGCGGCCAGCACGAGCAGCAGCATGACCAGCGCGGCGGTGGTGGAATTGAGGACTACCGCCCACCGGCTGGCGACAACCACGAGCACAAGCGCGGCGGCGCACAGGGCATAGCGGCCGGGCGACTTCAGACTCACGGGCGCGGCCCAAAACATTTATGGTTTAAAATGTTGGTGTGGATATCCCGTCCGAGCCTGTGGATTTCCTTAGGGGCACAGGCCACTATTGCGGGCATTTGGGCGTCTCCGGAGCGATTGTGGTATTCACGGTTGAAATCCTCAAACGGAGTTGGATAAGTTGAACTCCGCAGCCATGCCCTCGTCCGCCAGCATAGCGCTCGAAAAAGGTCTCCCAGCCAACATCGACGCCGAAAGATTCATTCTCGGGTCCGTCCTGCTCGACGACGCCAGGTTTATTGAGATCGCGGGCGTGGTTATGCTCGACGATTTCGCGCTCGAAAAGCACCGGCGCATCTTCCTGCGCATGTCGGAGCTGCATGAGCGCGGTGAAAAGATCGACCGCGTCACGGTGGCGAACGAGCTGCTTCGGTTCAATGAGCTGGAGTCTGTGGATGGGCTCAGTTATCTGGTCTCGCTCGACGATGGCCTGCCGCATATAGCCAATCTCGAAAGCTACGTGAGGATCGTGCGCGACCGGGCTACGCTGCGGCGCATTGCGATGGCGGGGCAGCACGTGATGAACCGCGCGCTGCTGGGAGAGGAAGATCCGGCCGACATTCTCGCGGGCGCGGAAGAGACGTTGCTGCGTCTGGGTGAGGCGCGTACCGAACGCGGTCTGATGACGCCGCGCGAAGTCATCCAGAACTATGAGGGCGGCATCAATGCGTTTCTCGACCCGAGCAAGCGCATTAAGGGCATCAGCACCGGTTTTACCAAGCTCGATGAAATGACCGGCGGGCTGCATGCGGGCGAGCTCATCATTCTGGCCGCGCGGCCTTCGATGGGGAAAACTGCTTTGGCTTTGAACATTGCGTGGCATGTGGCGACGCGCTTATTTCAGCCTGTGGCGATTTTTTCGCTCGAAATGTCGCAGGAGTCGTTGCTGACACGTATGTTGTGCGCGGCGGCGCGGGTGGATTCGCAGCGCTTCCGCACCGGCTACCTCAATGAGCAGGAGCGGCAGAAGTTGCGGCAGGCCGCCAATCAGATGGTGGAAGCGCCGCTTCATATCGACGATACGGCGGGGGCCAATCTGATGGACATGCACGCCAAGCTGCGGCGGCTGCAGCAATCGGGCCAGAAGATCGGGCTGGTGGTGGTGGATTATCTGCAGTTGATGAGCGTGAAGGGGCGCTCGGAGAATCGCAACCAGGAAGTGAGCCAGATGTCGCGCGGTTTGAAGCTGCTGTCGAAAGAGCTCAACTGCCCGTTTCTGGTGCTGTCGCAACTAAGCCGGGCAACGGAAACGCGCGTGGGAGATCATCGGCCGCAGTTGAGCGATCTGCGCGAATCGGGATCGATTGAGCAGGATGCGGATCTGGTGGGGTTCATTTTTCGGGAAGAGGTTTATAAGCGGGACCGGGAAGACCTGCATGGTCTGGCGGAACTGATCCTGGCCAAGCAGCGCAATGGGCCGATTGGAAAAATCGATTTGGTATTCCTGCATGCACAGACCAGGTTTGAGAATCGGGCCGAGGATCTGGGGGATGTGGGGGGCGAGTAAACGATGAGCCAACTGAAGATTGAACTCCGGCAGGTTTCAGCCTCGACCTCTGAAGTGGCCATTCGCCATCATCGCCTGCTGGTGGACCGGCCTGTCGAGAAAGACGGTGGCGATTCAGGGCCTATGGGTGGAGAACTTTTTCTTGTCTCTGTGGGAGGCTGCTTCATGAGCAATCTGCTGGCGGCTATCAAAGCTCGCAACGCGGAGATTTTCAATGTTCGCACAGAAGTAATTGGAATCCTGACGGATACGCCGACCCGTTTTTCCGCTTTGGAATTGAATGTGAATGCCGAAAGCGCGGATCGCGAGATGCTCGAACGCCTGTTGGAGGTCGCCGACCGCGGTTGCATCATGATGAACACGCTTCGTGGAAAGATCGATGTGAGCATCCGAATTGGAGTAACAGTTTAAAAACAGCCTCGTCAAATGCATCCCGAAGATGCGACTTTACTTCGGGTCGAGGCAGCGCAGCGCCGTTCTCCAGCGCCACCCATTGCGCGGCTGGCTCAACTGACACGATCGCGCACATTTTGCGTCCGATTTTGAAGACAAGATCGTGGCACCATTGCAGCGTCTCCGTCGTGTGGGGAAGGGACATGCAGTAGTTACGGACCCATTCAATCTCCATACCTAAGTATCATTCCTGGCAGAGCCAGCCGTTGCCTGGGAGAGCCAGCCGTTTTGCAAGGGTAAGATTGCAGAGTGACGCGAATAAGAATGCAAACATGTTCGGCGGCGGCAATCGCTCTGTGCCTGATTGCCAGCGGCTGCGGCGACTCGCCGAAATCAAGCGAAACGGCCGCGCCGGTGGCCGCCCCTCCGGGGCCTGTTCAGATCGAGCGCATGGAGCCGAATTCGACCGCCATCAAGGCGCCGTTTAACGTCCGCTCGGATGGGCAATCCGCGCTGGCTGTTTTTGGCAAGGCGATTCCCGGCGGGTCCGTTGTGCTGTGGAACGATCAGCCTCTGGAGACCAGCGGCGGCGGGACGTTTGTCGCGGCTGTTGTGCCTGCGAAATTGTACGAATCTCCAGGTACCGCGTCGATAAAGCTTCGCACTCCCAATGGCATGGCTTCGGACTCGCAGGATTTCACGATTTACGGCAAGACGGGTCCTGAACCGAAGGTTGTTCAACTGTATCCGGGCACTACAACGCCAGGGAAAGGCTTCAACCTGCAGCCAAGCGGCGAATCGGCGCTGGGAGTGGCCGGTGAGAATTTCCTCCCCGGGGTCACGCTCGTTTTCGATGGCAGGAAATTGACGACTGTCTTCGGCAAGGGTACAGGACTGAGCGCGGTGGTGCCGCGTACGCTGATTGCGACAGCGGGGTCGCATCGGGTGTGGGCGGTGAATCCCGACGGCAAAGTTTCAAATAAGATCGAGTTTACGGTCGCGCCCTAGCAAGCACCACCTATGTTTCCATCCGGCGAGACGAGCTCCGGCTGTAGGGAAGCTGGTTCAGGTTTTGCGCCGCCGGTCACATGTTCTAAGAGCTGTTTCGCGCCCTGTAATTAAGGTTGGCGCCGCGCAGAGCAGGACCGACTAAGATCAAAAGTGGTTATGAGAGCGCTGATTACCGGCGTTACCGGACAGGATGGATCGTATCTCGCGGAATTTCTCCTTGCAAAAGGCTATGAAGTTCACGCTATCGCCCGCAGAGTGGCGCTCGAAGATCCAGTGCACCGGCTCTCGCGGATTGCAGGTTTCCGCGACCGGGTCCATCTGCACTCCGCGTCACTCGAAAGCTATGCAAGCATCTACCAGGCAATTCAGACGGTCCGGCCGCAAGAATGCTATCACCTGGCGGCGCAAAGCTTCGTCAGTTACTCCTTCGACGACGAATTCTCGATGCTGAACGTAAATATCAACGGAACCCATTCGGTGCTCTCGGCTATTAAAGCGATCGCGCCTGAGTGCCGGTTTTACTTCGCGGGATCGAGCGAAATGTTCGGCCTCGCCAAAGAAGTGCCCCAGCGTGAGAGCACCCCGTTTCACCCGCGCTCCAGTTATGGGATCAGCAAAGTGGCGGGCTTCCATCTTACCCGCAACTACCGTGAGGCGTACGGCATGCATGCCTCGAGCGGGATATTGTTTAACCACGAGTCTCCGCGCCGCGGATATGAATTCGTCACGCGCAAGATCACGTCCGGCGTCGCCCGCATTCTGGCCGGGAAAGCTACTCATCTGGCGCTTGGCAGTCTGGACGCCAAACGCGACTGGGGCCATGCGCGCGAATACGTGAAGATGATGTGGATGATGCTGCAGCAGGATGTTCCGGACGACTATGTGATAGCAACGGGCGAGACGCATTCCGTGCGGGAATTCGCGGAGCTGGCCTTTCGCCGTGCGGGCCTCGATTATCGCGAACACATTGTCGTGGACACAACACTGATTCGCCCCGCGGAGGTGCGGTTGCTGCTCGGCGACGCCAGCAAGGCGCGGGATGTGCTAAATTGGCACTACACTTGTAGCTTCGAGGAGCTGGTCTGCGAGATGGTCGAAGCAGACTGTGCCGCTCTGGGCGTGCAGTTACCCTAAACATTTTTTTCAAGTCAGTTTGGACCGGCCTGCCATGCGTGGCGGGCGCGGCACAGCACCTCCGCCAACTAAAGTACTTCGGGCCTACGGCCGATAGTCCTTTTCGGAACTGCATTTGATGTCCTCCGGGTGATTCATATTCCGAAGGGACGGCAGATGCGAGTTACACAAATAAGGATCATCGCCATACATGCCGCAGCGGGTTGGCTCAATATTCGGGGTTATCTTACCCCTGTACATTCTTACCGCTCTAGCGAGCGGTCAGGTCGTAAGGGGCATCCAGCCAGGTTCCCGAATTCAGGGAACCATCGACGACAGTGATTTCATCCGGTTAACGGGCAATCGCCATCCTCTTGTTTCGCGTGAAAAGTCCACGGGTGTCGCCGAACCGGGTCTGCGCATGGAGCGGATGATCCTGTCGCTACACGCGAGTGCCGAAAAGGAGAGATATCTCGAAAGCCTCATCGAGGCCCAACAGAATCCCCTGTCGGAACAGTTCCACCAATGGCTGACACCGGAAAATTTCGCCGAGCGATTCGGTGCAGGCGCCGTGGATATCTCGCGCATTACGGCCTGGCTATCCTCACGGGGCTTCGAGATAGATGAAATACCACCAGGCGGCAGGAGCATAATATTCAGCGGAACCGCGGGTCAGGTGGAAGCGACATTCCGCACCCAGATAAACCTGTATCGCCTGAATGGACGCGTTCACCATGCCAACGCGAGCGACCCCACGATACCGGCCGCACTCGCCGATGTGGTTGGCGGAATCGTGTCTTTGAACGACCTGCCGAACGGATTTTCGGGAGCATTGCGTTCGCGGATGACGCCATCCACGCCCGAGCTGACCATGGGCGGTTCGCACTTCATGGCGCCCGCGGATTTCGCAACCGTCTACAACCTGACTCCGCTGTACGCAAGCGGGGACAGCGGCGAAGGCCAGGCGATTGCGGTCGCAAGCCGCTCGAATATCAAGATCTCCGATGTCGCATCCTTCCGGGCCTACTTCGGGCTGACGCCAAATCCCCCGGTTGTGATCGTGAACGGCGCAGATCCTGGAATCGTGTCCCAGAACGAACAGCTGGAAGCCGTGCTGGATACCGAATGGGCGGGAGCGGTGGCGCCCGGCGCAAAGGTGAATCTGGTGGTCTCCGCATCCACCGCGGTAACAGATGGCGCTACTCTGTCGGCGCAATACATCGTAAGTCACAATCTCGCGCCCGTGGTGCTGATGGCTTACGGAGTTTGCGAGAAGTCTATGGGCACAGCCGCGCGTGACAATATTCGCAGTTTGTGGCAGCAGGCGGCGGCACAGGGAATGACTGTGGTTGTCTCCGCCGGCGATAGCGGAGCGGCCGGCTGCGACGGCTACTGGCAAACAACAGGAACCGGCGGCGCGGCTGTGAACGGCTTTTGCTCAACACCCTGGAACGTTTGCGTGGGAGGTACGCAATTCACCGATACGAACTCGGCACCGTATTGGAGCGGATCGAACGCTGCCTGGGGACAGGGCTCGGCGCTGCAGTATATCCCCGAGGTTGCCTGGAACGAAAGCGGCGTCAGCGGAGGGATAGGCCTATACGCTGGAGGAGGAGGACGCAGCGCGTTCAACGCCAAACCCGCGTGGCAGCGGGGTCCGGGGGTTCCCGGCGACGGGCAGCGCGATGTTCCCGACGTTTCCCTTGCCGCTGGAATGCACGATGGCTATGTGATCTGCGCCAACGGAACGATGCTCGCCGTAAATGGTACGTCCGGAGCCGCCGCCGCTTTCTCTGGCATTGTGGCTATGCTCGATGCGCGCACCGCGATGCGCCAGGGGAATATATCGCCAAACCTGTATAGTCTGGCCGCGGCGCAAACTGCTGGCGGGCCATTGTCCTTTCACGATGTTCAGTCGGGTAACAACAGCGTTCCGGGAGTGAATGGCAACAGCGCCGGAGTTGGATACGATCTCGCAACGGGCCTTGGATCGATCGACGCCAACATCCTGTTTAGCCGCTGGAGCGCGGGGGCCGGCAGTTCGCTGCCCGCTTTCACTATGACCGTAACTCCCGCGCCGTTCGTGCTGCGTCAAACCGAAAGCGCGGCTCTTACCGTGAATCTCTCGTTTGCGTCCGCATTTCGTTCTTCCGTTGCCATCACCGTGACCGGTGCTCCGGATGGGGTTCAGATCCCGTCGACGGCAACAATCAGTTCATCGGGATCAGTCACGCTGACTCTGTCGGCTTCCGCGGCTGCGGCACTGGGTTCGTTTCCACTCACAATGGTTGCCTCGGGAGGCAGTGTGACAGCAAGCGAATCCTTCCAGCTGATCATCGCCCCGCCTTCTTCGAAATGGACTCTGGTCTGGAGCGACGAATTCGACGGGGCCGCCGGTACTTTGCCGGATGCTTCAAAGTGGGCGCTTCAGGTGGGAGGTGGCGGGTGGGGAAACCAGGAGCTCGAGACCTATACCAACCTGCCGGAAAACGTTCACCTCGATGGCAATGGGCATCTTCTGATTCACGTGGAATCGAAAAATGGGGCGTACACTTCCGCGAGAGTGCTCTCGCAGGGCCGGTATTCGGTGCAATACGGGCGCATCGAGACGCGAGCTGTGATTCCCGCCGGATCCGGGCTCTGGCCCGGCTTCTGGATGCTTGGAGCGAATTGCGAAAGCGTGGGCTGGCCCCTCTGCGGCGAGGTGGATATCCTCGAAAACAAGGGCAGCGAGCCATCCATAAACTACGGCAGCGTTCACGGGCCTGGCTATTCCGGCGGCAATGCCGTTACAGCCGAATACGCGCTTGCCAACGGACAAACATTCACAGCCGGCTTTCATGTATTTGCTGTGGAATGGTCGCCGCAGGCCATCACATTCCTTGTAGACGGGGCACCCTACCAGACCGTCACGCCCGCGGCTCTGCCCAAAGGGACACAATGGGTCTTCGACAATCCCTTCTATCTGCTTATGAATGTCGCAGTGGGTGGAAACTTCGCAGGTGCTCCCGATCCGAAGACGCAGATCTCCCAGGATATGGTCATCGACTATGTGAAAGTCTACAAGGCAGGCTCGTAACGGAGACTTGATCGGCTAGAATCATATTTAATGCGCCTGGTGGCCCCGGCCTCACTCCTGTTTTGCCTCGCGTCCTTACTGCGGGCGGCCACGCCCCAGGCTCCGGCCGACAATCTGGTCGCCAACGCCAGCTTCGAGCAGAAGCTGAGTAATGGGTGGTTCGGGCTCTGGGATATCGATCCGACGATTTCCGAAAAGGGCTCCGTCGTACAGACATTTAAGCCCATCCACTCCGGTATCTACGCGCTCAAGCTCACGCCTAACAGTAAGAACACGATTCAGCCAGGCTATTTGAGCTATGGGATCGCACAGTCGCTGCCCGCCGATCAGTATCGCGGAAAGGCTCTTCAGTTTCAGAGCTGGATGGGTTCGATGGGGGGCGCCACTGCCATCTTCGGCGTAGTTGCGGTGCCATTCAACGCAAACGCGATCGTGCGATTTATCCGGATGGAAAGCGTACCCGCCAGCACGAGCGTCGACAAACTGGTCATGCAACGGGATATCTTTGACGTCCCCGATATTCCTTTGCAGTACCTCTTTGTCATCTGCTCGGTTCAGGGGACGGCGGGGCGCGCGTACTTTGACGACGTTGTGGTGAGCAACGGTCTGGCGTCGAACTGGACCATGGGACAACCCGACCCTGGTCCACCGCTTACGGCCACGGTCAGCGTCGATTACTACAACAAGATTCGCGATATCCCTGCAACCATGTGGGGCATGAATCTCGAGTACCCCTACAGCGGCTATGGGTTAGTGGACCCGCAGGTCGGTTCGCTCAACAGCCATCTTCTCAGTCTCGCGCAGGATCTGGGCGCGACATCCTGGCGATTTCCCGGGGGTCTTTTCGCAAACTATTACCACTGGCAGAATGGCGTGGGACCACCGAACAACCGTCCTGCCGGGCTGGTTCTTCCGCAGACAGGGTACACCGATAATTACTTCGGAACCGATGAAGCACTGAGCTTTGCCGATTCGACGAATGCCAATTTATTCATAACCGTGAACGCCCATACCGGGACCGCTTCGGAGGCTGCCGCCTGGGTGAATTATGTGAACGCGAGCGGGCACCACGTACCGTACTGGGAGATTGGTAACGAGCTCTATTTTTATCAGAATCCAGCCGATACTTCGGGACCCGTGTGGTCGGCTGAGGCATACGCGGCCGCCTTCAGCGATTTTGCGTCGGCCATGAAGGCTGCAGATCCGTCTGTCCGGCTCGCTGCGGATATCGAATATAACCTGACGCTGAATGGATGCGGTGTGGTGAGTGCGAATGGATGCTGGGCTGACGTTGTGCTGAATCGCGCTGCGGATCAGATCGATCTGATCGCGCTGCACAACGGCTTGGCTCCTCTTATGATCGACTACGATGCCGGGTGGGACGCCCGAACGGTGTATGCGGGGATGCTGGCCGGCCCGCAGCAGGTGAAATTGCTCCTGACTGACCTTTCCAAAAAGATCGACGCTCTGTCGCCCGCCAACGCAGCCCGGATCAAGTTCGCCATGGTTGAATGGGGTCCCCTGTTTCAGTCCAATCCTGGATTTCGTTTCGTCGACCACGTCAAAACACTCGGTTCCGCGCTCTACACGGCAGGGCTGGTGAAGACAATGCTGGAAGAGCCGCGGGTGGAACTCGCCCATGCGTTTACCCTTGTGGAACCGTCGACGCAGGGGTGGATTGGCGCGAGAGACGGAGTTTATGTGCCGACCGCCTCTTACTACGCATTCCAGCTTTTCACCAAACATTTCGGCACGCATCTGCTGCATACGACGACCGACTCCCCTTCGTACGACTCGCGCTCCATGGGCCTTGTGCCGGCTACTCCCGGCGTACCGTACCTTGACGCGGTCTCCAGTTCGGACGATGCCGGAAACCTGTACGTCATCGCCACCAACAAGCACTTCGACCGCGATATGGTTGTGTACTTCGGGCTTAACGGCTATGCCGTGACCGGCAGCGCGACCGCGTGGACCCTGAACGGCACTGCCGTCGACGCCAACACGGGCACGGCGCCGACGCCGTCCGTGGGGTACGCGCCGCAGACACAGATTCAACCCGATGGGCGCTTCTACTCCGGCGGGCCAGGTGAAGTGACGGTAACCGCAACGCCCGTTTCCGCCAGCGGGAGCTGTTTCAGCGTCACGTTACCGGCACACTCGGTGACGGCGCTGGTGCTCCAGGGCACATCGCTTGGATCTTCCTATGCGACGCTGGGTTGCGATTCGGGCTCAGTGGATCAATCGGGTGATGTAAAAAGTACGAGTTCCCGGTAAGTTAATTATTTGAACTGTACCTGCACCGGGTTTGACGAAATTCCATCCGCTACGATCTGAATGCCAACCGTGCCGGCGCCAGCCAAACTCTGAGGCAGCACTACGTTGATCTGATCGAGTCCGGGAAAACCCGGCGCCGGCCCGGCATATTGGACCGGGAGCGTCAAATCCGCGGGTGGAGTGTCTTGACGGAGTATATGCGCGGTGGCCGAGGAAGTGAAATTCCGGATGCCGACGCCGAACAGTTCAAGCACCGTGATTCGATCCGGCGGCGCGATTCCGACAGGCAATGGAACGGGTTTGTTGGTATCGGGATCGATGGTCGCGGTAAGGGCATAAGACAGCAACCCGGCATTGTCGAATATGGCCGCAACAGCGGCGGCAGGGCCACTGCCACTTCCATCGGCGGAGAACAAGCCAGGCGCCACTTTGCTTACGATAAACAGGCCTGTGCCGCGGAATCCGCTGGCAGCTCTGATGGTTGCAAGAGCAAGCCCGGGGGACACACCCGCCGGCAACTGATAGACAACCTGCGTGGGCGAAGCATAAATCAGCGGCGCCAGACGTTCCACCCCCGTTGCATCGACAATAGAGATGCTCAATCCTCCGAGCGTTTGAGGCAGAGGCTGGGTCGTCGCCTGGGCCGTTGTGTCCGCCATGGTGTTGCCGAATGCGGTTACCAGGGAATCCGCCGCGATCGACTCCGTGTAGTTCGCGGCGTTTCGGTGCGCGTCCGATCTGAAGTCCGTGACGTACTGGCCCGCCGAACCGACGACCGCATTCATCTTTTCGATGTAAATCAGATTCGCGTTGGTGTTGTAGGTCCAGGGAAGCACTGCGATAGTCTCTACGTATACCGGCCCCGAAGTAAC
>JBDUBZ010000085.1:0-11828 GCA_040003745.1 Terriglobia bacterium | reverse complement strand
CCTCCGCGACCTGAAAGCACTATACCGCCTGATAAACCAGTCTGACCTGGTGCTCGCCACAATTCCCAATCCTCATCCCTCCATGGCGTCGGCGCGGGAATCCCTTAAAGCCGCGCGGGCGCTATCCAAAGACCTTGCGATTCGCGCGGTCGATCCCCTGAAGGCTGGCGCGGCTGCAATGGGCGCGAAGGGCGGATCTAAGACGGCACAGCGCGGGCCGGAATACTTCGCCCAGATTGCGGCCATGCGGAAGAACCGCAAGGGCGGGAGGCCGCGGAAAAGCGAGGAATGATACACTCTGCTGATTGCCGAAAGTTCCGGTTAGTGACGAGGACTGGGCGCTAATCCCGCTCGTTCTTCTCTCCGAAAAGCGTATCGACGGAAGCATCAGGGACCTAATGCTTCGGTTGCGTGGGTACCAGGATGCGGAGAGAAACGCAAACGCCCGTGATTGGGTGCACGATCTACCCATAATTTGCGAACGTGGCTACTTCACCGTGCGTCTACGTATTTGCGGTAGCCTGCGATCTCCCGTGCAGGAGAGCTGGCGGGCTTCAATTATTGTTTTCAATGAGCGCATAGACGGGATCGACCACCATGTAAGGGCACCAGACGGAAGGGGTGGCATTGTGCGGGGATGGCACAGACACGAGTGGAATCCTTCAAAACGGTCCTGTAAACAGTACCGAAATGAACTTCGTGACTTTGATCCATCTGGGGACATGAAGCACTTCATATTGCTGTGCTGCGAAGAATTAGGTGTAAAACTAGAACTGGAGGAGAGCTTCGATGGTCAGTTGTGATTTCGTAAAAAACTCGATCATTAGCTACCTCCAGACAGAAACGGAGATACTCGCTACCCCACGTGCGTGCATCATCAGCTTGCCCATCAAACTCCTCGACGGAATTAACATTGAGATATTCATTGAGGAAGCGATGGGTGGATTCAGGATTCATGACGGCGGAAAAGCCATCGGGAATCTTGAGTCCAGCGGAATGGTAGTCACCGAAAGAAAACTCGATCAATTGACGCAACTAGCTCGACGGATGGGTGTATCGTTTGACGACGGAGTATTTCAATCTTTCGCCAAGTCGGACGCCTTTCAGGACGTAGTTCTATCCGTGGCTCAATGCTGCTCCGCAACGGCTCTCGAAACTCTCAAGCATGCCCCATCCACAGAGGAAGATCAGATCAAATATCGAGTTTCTGTTGATATAAATAAATGGGGCCAGAGTAGAGGATTTGCGGTCTTTGCTAACCGGAAGCTACCGGGTAAGGTAAAGCAATACTCTCTCGATTTTGTGGCCGAAACGCCGCACGCCAAGATCGGGGTAAATGTACTCGTTCCCTCTTATAACTCCACGGTCAGCGCAGAGAGATATGCTCTCCAGCTAATGGACGTTGGCGCGGCAGGATATAGACGGGTCGCGGTGCTTGCCAAGCCACGCCTGTGGAGACGCCCAGCCCGCGAAATTGTTGGGAAGGTCGCGGATGCCGTGGCGGAATTCGATGAGAACGAAGGATTTTTCGCGGGCGAAAACAATATCTCCGAAACGCTTGACCGAGTTGCCGCCTAAATCGTTCAACAGGTAAAAAATATCAAAAACACAGGGGGAAACACTATTCTCTATTGAAAACAACAATCGCTTGTTGTATGTTGCGTGTATGCCCAAGCTGTGACGTCCGTTGCGCGAGCTTCGGCAAGCACCGCAATGGCTTGCGCCGGTTTCGTTGCAGCGGATGCGGAAGGACGTATACCGAAGCCCACGCGAAGCCGCTGGGCAATATGACGGTCCCGATGGAAAAGGCCGTGCTTGCGCTTGGGAATGCGGTGCTGCAAAGCTGCATTAAGCTCGCCGCCCTGGATTGGGAAGGTCTATACCGCGATAAGGGCTTCCGCTGGGAACTGATCCACAGCCGTCGGGAGGCAGACGGCACGAAACTCTACTCCATTCGGATCACACAGAAGATGAGAGCCGTGGCCAGGCGAAGCGGAGAGTTTTTGGAACTTCTGACGTTACATCCGGATCACGATTCGGCCTATTGATGCAACCAGGCCTACATTGCGTCCAGAGTTAAAGCCGATTAATCAGACTCGCCACATAGCCCGCGCCGAAGCCGTTGTCGATGTTCACCACAGTGACATTGCTCGCACAACTATTCAGCATCCCGAGCAGCGCGGCCAGCCCATGGAAGCTCGCTCCATAGCCAATACTCGTCGGCACCGCAATCACGGGGACCGAAACCATCCCGCCCACCGCGCTCGGCAGCGCGCCCTCCATCCCGGCGCAAACCACAACCACCCGCGCTTCCCCCAACCGCGCGTGATTGCTGATGAGGCGGTGAATGCCGGCCACTCCAATGTCATGGATGGAATCGACTTCATTGCCCATTACTTCGGCGGTGACGCGCGCTTCTTCGGCGACGGGGATATCGCTGGTTCCGGCGCACACCACCGCGATCTTGCCTTTGCCGCGGGTCTTCCGGTCGCGCCAGAAACGGATGGCTCCCGAAAGCGGAAAATATTCGGCATCCGGAAGTTCCTTCACCACGCGCTCGGCCATCGCCGGATTGGTTCGGGTCACCAGCACGTTGCCGCCATGCTCCAGTAATTTGGACGCGATGGCAATCACGTGATCCGAGGTCTTTCCCAGTCCGAAGACCACCTCAGGCATGCCGTGGCGCAGCGCGCGGTGGTGATCCACCTTGGCAAATCCCAGGTCCTCGAACGGCAGGTGGCGCACCCGCTCCAGGGCCGCATCCACATCGGTAGCGCCGCTTTTTACCTCTTCGAGCAGGGCGCGAAGCTGATCTTCCGTCATCCGTGCCCACGATACCAGTTAAAATAGAATTTCCCGCCCGGCATGTTCGCAAAACGCCTACGTCTGACTCTTGCCATGATCCGCTTCGAGCACTCCGTGTTCGCGCTGCCGTTCGCGCTCACGGGCGCGCTGCTGGCGTTTCGCGAATCGGGCAGCTTTGCCGGAGGATAGTGGAAGCTGCTGTGGATCGTGGTCGCCATGGTGGGCGCGCGTTCGGCCGCGATGGCTTTCAACCGGCTGGTGGATGCCGAAATCGACGGGCGGAACCCCCGCACGAAATCGCGGCACCTTCCGGCCGGCCTGCTTACACGAACCTTCTGCTGGGGCTTCACGCTGGCGTCCATGGCATTGTTTTTCCTGGCCTCATGGGAGCTGAATACCCTGTGCTTCCGTCTGGCCCCCCTCGCGCTGGCGGTCGTGCTCGGGTATTCGTTTACCAAGCGGTTCACACACTTCTCGCATCTGGTGCTGGGGTTCGCGCTGGGCATCGCTCCGGCTGCGGCGTGGATTGCGGTGCGGGGCTCGCTCGACCCGCGCATCCTCTGGCTGACGGCGGCGGTCACGTTCTGGACGGCGGGCTTCGACATCATCTATTCCTGCCAGGACTATGAGTTCGACAGCGAATCGGAGCTGTTCAGCATTCCGCGCGTCTGCGGCATTGGAAACGCGCTCATGATCGCGCGCGGACTGCACATCCTCATGATCGTGTCGTTGCTCATGCTGGTAGTTCAGCTGCATCTGGGGGCGCTGTCGCTGGCCGGAATCGGCGCGGTGACGGCGATGCTGATTTACGAACATACCCTCGTGAAAGCCAGCGATTTGTCGCGCGTTAATGCGGCGTTTTTCACCATAAACGGCTGGGTCAGCGTTTTATTCTTCCTCTTCTGGGCGGGCGATATTTATGCACATTCACATTGAAGACCGGCATCTGCTGCCCATTCGCGACAAGGTCGAAGGGGGCGAGCGGCTCTCGTACGAAGACGGTGTCCATCTCTACCGCTCGAACGATCTGCTCGCTCTCGGTTACCTGGCGAATATCGTGCGCGAGCGCAAGCACGGCGACGTCACATATTTTAATGTCAACCGCCACATTAATCCGACCGATGTGTGCGTGGCAAGCTGCCGGCTGTGCGCGTTCGGCAAGCAGAAGCGCGATCCGAACTCGTACACGATGACGCTCGAACAGGTCTGGGAAACGGCGGGCAAGGGCTGGAATGAGGCCATCACCGAGTTTCACATCGTGGGTGGATTGCATCCGGAGCTGAATCTCGACTGGTTCTGCCAGATGCTGCGCGGGTTAAAAGAGCGCTTCCCGCAAGTGCATCTGAAGGCGTTCACGATGGTGGAAATCGGGTATTTCGCGCGGCGGGAGAAGATGTCCGTGCGCGAAGTGCTCGTGCAACTGCGCGATGCCGGGATGGACTCGCTGCCGGGCGGCGGCGCCGAGGTTTTTTCCGAGCGTGTGCGGCGCATCATTTGCGACCACAAGCTGACGGGCGACGAGTGGCTCGAAACGGCGCGCACCGCCCATGAGTTAGGCCTTCACTCGAACTGTACCCTGCTTTACGGGCATATAGAAAACGAGGAAGATCGCGTCGATCACCTGGTGCGATTGCGTGCCCTGCAGGACGAAACTCACGGGTTCGTCACGTTTATCCCACTGGCCTTTCATCCCGAGAATACGGCGCTCGCGCATATCGCGAAGACTACCGGCTTCGACGATCTGAAGAACATCGCCGTATCGCGGCTGATGCTCGACAATGTTCCACACATCAAGGCCTACTGGGTGATGATGACGCCGCGTGTGGCGCAGGTGGCGCTGCGCTTCGGAGCCAACGATATCGATGGCACCGTGGTCGAAGAGAAGATTTATCACGACGCCGGCTCGACCGTTTCGCAGTCGCTGCGGCGGGGTGAGCTACTGCGGTTGATCCGTCTCGCGGGGCGCACGCCGGTCGAGCGCGACACGCTCTACAGGCCCGTGGAACGCACCGAGAACGCGTTCACAGTTCTCGTTTAACCGGGCCGCTTAACGGCTGGCCGGAGGAATGATTCCGTTCATCCGGAGGTATTCGACCATCTGTCCATAGTGGTCGTAACTGTGCCAGAGCATAATGGAGGCCGATGAGACGCGGGTGCTCTTTTTCTTCGCATCGAAAGGATCGGTAATTTCCCCCATCAGATTCTCGTTGGTCAGCGTGGACATCGCCTTGTGCGCGTACGCAAAGGCGTCCTTGACGTACTTCACGATTTCGTCTCTGCCCATGAGGTTGTCGGGGCCGTTTTCGTTTTTCCCGGTGGTGGATGGGTTCTTTTCGCCGAGCATCCCGGCGGCGACTTCGTTGAGTACGTAGGCCACGTGTTTGGCTTCCTGAGCGAAAGTGCGCACGCCCTTGAAGTTGCCATTGGTGGGCGCGAAACCGAATTTATCCGCTGGCATAGCTTCGATGAGAGGCACAACTTCGCTTTCCGCGCTCTTGAGCTGACGATTAAAGACATCGGCGGCGGTGGGCGCCGCTCCCGCGGCCGAGGTCAGAAGCAGCCCGATCACGGCCGTTGAAAGAGATCTAAGCAAAGTCATGAATTGAGTCTAACCCCAGATCGGCTGCAACGAGGACGAGTAATATTACCGATCAGGGCTCTAAAGTATCCCCGCCGAACTGTCGATAAACCTGAGGGAGAACAGACGATTCCGCTATGTCGATGATCAGCATAAAGAGATATTTAGGAACCGTCTCCGGGGAAGACCCGCTCCGAAGTATCGTGGCTCTGCTGTTCCGCAGGCTGGGTGAAACCGCGGTTCGGGGGGATCCGCAGGAACTCGAGGATTTCCAGGTGGAAATGATGAGGATCCACGACAGGCTGACGCCCGACCTGCCGCAGGAAGATATTCTGATCCTCGCGGGCTCGGCGACTCATGCCTCCGAGACGTATAACCGGCGCATCACGCTCGCCATCGAAAGGCAAGGTAAGGGTTTTCAGACCATCGTCAAAATGCTCCAGAGCAGCATGGCCGCAATGATGGGCGAGAGCGTCGAATCGGTGCAGACCCTGTCGAAGATAGGCGAAGCGCTGGAGTCGAGCCGCGGGTTTAAAGATCTGGGTGCCCTGAAACTCCATCTCGGCGAGTGCCTGGTCGACCTTAAGAAGGAAATCGAACGGGAGAAATCCTCCTCCAGGGCAATGGTCTCCAGGCTGCAGATCGAAGTCGAGAAATTCCGTGGTTCCGGCCCGGAGTCGATCGAGGTAGCCAAAGACGCCACCACAGGACTGCCGCGTCAGGATGATTGCCTGAGCGCCTTCCACAAAGCCATCGACAAAGGGACACGGCACTATGCGATGGTGATGGCCGTAAACCGGGTTCAGGCTGTAAATGCCCGTTTCGGCAGGGAGGCAGGCGATCAAATGCTTGCCCGGTTCAAAGCTCACATTGAGCCACAGATAGTTGCGCCGGATGAGTTGTTCCGCTGGACGGGCCCGGCGATGGTCGCCATTCTGGAAAGGCCTCATTCGCTGGCCCACGTTCGCGTACAGGCGAACAGGATGCTCAATATGCAGATCGAAGAGTCGTTCCTGATCAAGGGCCGATCCGTGCTGATACCCATCAATGCCTCCTGGTCGCTGTTTGAATTAACCTCGGCTGAAGACGTCGAAAAGCAGATACAGACGTTCATTGCCAGCCAGGGGGGACGGGATTTTGCTTAGTCTGGAACATGCTTTGCTCCCAGAGGTTCGGTGCCGCCTCGATCTGGCCGGAGCCCTCGAAGTGATGGAAACCCTGTCCGCGGGAGTCACGGAACTGACAGGGGAAGTCGCCCATCTCGAAGAAGCGCTTCGGCGCAACTACCGGATGTTTGAAGCCCTTGTCTGCAGCGGCGCCGATGGCATGGCGATTACCGGTCCGGACAGACGAATCGTACGGGTAATTAAAGGATTGATGGGTATCGATCATCAGTTTCTGGCCGGCGCGCCCATTGAGTCGCTTGCCGTTCCGGAGGACCGGGCCCTGATCGTCAACGCCTATAATCGTCTCCTGAGCGGCGATGCCACCAGAATCGCTCTTCGGGTCCGGTGGATCCGAGCCGACGACTCGATCGTTTCGCTGGACGCCAGACTGACCGACATGCTGGACAATCGGGACGTACAGGGGATCGTCTGGACTTACTCGGCGCTCTGACCGGTCGTCAAAAGACTAACCGAATATCGCGGAATGCTGCAATCCAAATCGAGGCGTTCTACGTCTGGCTTAACTGGCGCAGGACGTCGGCAAGTATCCGGCGGAACTGCTGCGCCGATATGGAATCGTAAATACGGGGGTAGAGCGGCCGCAGGGCGCGCTCCATGTCGTCCGCGGGCATGGCCAACTGGTTTCCTCTTCCCCGGCCGAGGGGTGGAACGCTGCGATCCCGGATATAGATCAATCTCGCATTCGGATCCTGGGGCACCCCACCGGTCTCCACCGCGTCCTGACCCGGAAAAAAGGCCGGGCCGCTGAGGATAATCACCACGCCGGGCTTTCCCATGCGGCGGCGAATGTCGTCGAAGAAGAACTGCTGCGACATGCTTCGATCCTGCAGGGCGTGTACATCGATCTTTCCCGGCTCCTGCCGGGTCAGGGCCCGCCGCATCCCGCGCCAGTCGAGGTCCCGGATATTCTTCTGCTCCCAGGCGACTCGACGCTCTTTAAGATCCACCAGAACAGCATCCATGGAACCCTCAGTCAGCCTTACGCTCGAGAATACCTTCAGGGCCGGAATGAGCAAACTCAGGTTGCGCCGCGTCACCGTCAACGACCCTGAAGACCGTTCGGAGGGCGTCATGTTCACAATTACCTGCACATGCAGAGGCGCCTTTGTAGTCACGGGAAGATTCAGCCGGCTCCGGACCGAGGGCAGATACAAAATATTGGCGGCGTCGCCACTGGCATGAATGAATTCAACGGCGGGCAGGTCCGCCCAGGAATTGGGCAGGGGATCGGCTTTAAGCGGTGCGACCTGCAGCTTGCGGGTCACGAAATTGTGTTCGAGCGTGGCCGTATCACACACCGCCAGCGACAGGGTGTAGTCGCCCGGCTGGACGAATGCGAAGTGGACGATCGTCACGTTGCTCTTCGCCACACTCGTCCGCATGTCCTCAAGATTGAGCGAGGCGTGACTCTGCCAAAGGCGGTGCGCGCTGTCTTCAAATTGCACGAGGCCTGTGAGATGGCCTTTGCCGAGCCGCCGCCTGTCAAGTTCCCGCCCATCAATGGAGATCTCGACCCGTACGGCCAGCCGCTGGTGCGCGGATAGCTCCGGCGGGAACACCTTCACGGTCCAGTGGATTGGCGTTTGTTTGCCCTGCTTTGCCCATTCGTCGAAAGGCAGACGGGTAAATTCGGGATCGAGCGAACCGGATTGCCGCTCCACCCCCGGCAGCGAGACAGCCGCCAGCAGCGTGAGGACCGCCCAGCTAAGTCTGAAGTTCAGGATGCCTGCTATGCCAGTCCGTCGCCTGCTCATAGGCATAAGCGAGACGCATGGCCGCGCCTTCTTCGAACAAGCGCGAGGTGAACAGCAGACCCTGCGGCAGGCCATCCACAAAGCCGCAGGGTACAACAACCTGAGGATGACCGGCGAGATTGGTGGCCGTCACGCTGATACTGCTGGTGGGCGCGACGAAGCCATCCCAGTCTTTCACGGCATCGTGAAACTTATGCATGAACACCGTGCGTGCCCGCTGAGCTCTCAGGTATTCGACGGCGGGAATCAGGCGCGAGGTGCGGAATTGATTGGGCCAGTCGGAAGGCTGCTGGCCGGTAAGAGAATCGATGCCGTGGTCGCGGGTTAAATCGTCAAAAGCGGCGGCGGCCTCCGCGTCGAGCACGATGTCGATGGCCTGTACGGGATATTCGGGCAGCGTAAGAGGCTCAAGCTTGACGCCGGCCTTGCGCAGATCGTTCAGCGCGGCTTCGTAGACAGGCCGGATCTCCTCGTTCTTCCCCGCGAACTCGTCTGCCAGATAGCCAACCTTCATCGTCTTCACGGAGCGCCGCGCATCCCAGCGCAGGGGAGCCTCAATGACTGACAGATCTTTCCCATCCGGGCCAGCGATGATTTTTAAGACTTCCGCGCAATCGGCTATGGAACGGCAAATGGGCCCGATCTTGTCCATGCTCCAGCTGAGCGCCATAGCCCCGTGCCGGCTGACCCGGCCGAAAGTAGGGCGAACGCCAGCCACGCCGCAGCGCGTGCTGGGCGAGATGATGGAACCCAGAGTCTCTGTGCCGATCGCAAAGCCCACGAGCCCGGCCGCGGTGGCCGAAGCTGACCCCGCAGAAGATCCGCTCGAGGATTGCTCATAATTCCACGGGGTTTTGGTCATTCCACCAAACCACAGCCCGCCCTGCGCGAGCGATCCCATGGAAAGCTTGGCCACCAGCACGGCCCCGGCGGCACGGAGCTTTTCGATCACAGTGGCGTCGGAATCCGGCACGCGATTGCGATAGGGCAGCGCGCCCCACGTGGTGAGAATGCCTTTGGTATCGAAGAGATCTTTCGCACCGTAAGGAACGCCGTGCAACGGGCTGTGACGCCGGCCGCGGCGCAGGCTCAGGTCCGCTTCCTTCGCCTGATCGAGAGCCAGATCGTCAGTCAGCGTAATGACGCAGTTCAGCTTCGGCCCGTAGGTTTTCAGCCGGTCGAGATACATGCGCGTCAGGGCGGCCGATGTGATTCGGCGGGCCGCTATCAGGGCGCCGAGCTGGGTGGCCGGCAGATACGCAAGTTCATCCGGCTTTGTGAACCGGAGCAGCGCCGGCGCTTTGCCGCGGCGGAACGATGACCGTCCGGTGGGCACTTTGAAGCCCTCAAAGACCGGTGAGAAAGAGACTGCGGGAGGCGTATCGAGAGGAATATCCAGTTGGCGGAGAGCCTCGAACTGGTTGAACTGGCGATTCACCGCTGGCAGCATCATGTCGATCTGCGCGTCCGGGAATTCCAGACCCATGCCGGCGAGCGAGAGGACAACCATTTCTTTCGTCACGCGGGGCGGGGTTGTCGCAGGCGGCGGTGTCTGCGGTCCCGCCGCCGGAGCTTGTGCCTGCAATTGCGGCAGCGCCGCCAGCGCCGGTAACAACTGAAGCCATGTCCTTCTCGTGAACATCGGAATGATGTTCAGGGTAGCATTCTGTCGGGTTCCAGGTATTCCATCCAGAACCGCATGGCGCGCCGGTTGTGAGCCCGAAGCGCGGGGAGTCCGCGTCGTGCCGCCCGCCTGCTCCGCAGCAACATCAGCCCGACCTTTGCGATTTCATTCGCATCGTCGACCTCGGCCTTCCAGCTGTCGGGAGCCCATTCAATGGCGTGCGAGACCACGCTCGGAATGCCTTCCGCCGCGCCGTCGGCCGTGACCACGTTGAAGCTTTCGGTATAGCTCGGCTGCAGCAGCAGGTGCATGTGACCAACAGTCTGGCGGAATTGCGGCCAGGTCTGCCAGGCATTCTCGATCAGTTTCACGTTGTGCAATCCGTTCGTCATCTGCCGGACGGCTTCGACCACACAGCCGGCGCCTTCGTTGCGGCCCGATGAAATCCAGATCTCAAGGTCCGAGCGCCGGGCGTCGGCGATGGCAATGGCGGCGCCTGCGGCCGTCATCAGATTCTTCAGCGCCCGTGTCGCCCCGAAGATCCCGATGCGCAACGTGCCCGCCTTATAGCCTTCCCGTCTGGGAGCGTCATGTCCCAGGTGATAAATATTCGGCAGGCAGAGGCAGGGTGCATGGTAAACGGTTTCCACCCAGCGGGCGAGCCGTTCGCAGTTGGCGGCGATACGAAAATTCCACATGCAGCGCCCCAGATCGAGCCCTTCACGGACGAGGCGCATGGCGCTCGGATCCGCCTGCAGGAAGCCGAGATTCGAATGGCAGTTGACCGCGAATTGTGTTTCCGGAAAATCGACGCACATTTGCGCCAGGTCGGCCGTCGCAATCCAGGGGGCCGAAACGATCACATGGGTCGCTGGCGAATTGCTAAGGCGCCCCCTGAGCTCGGCGGCAGTGATAATGGGCCAGACGTCTGCCTGAATACCCGCATCACGGAGGGTTCTGGCGGCATTGAGCGCCGTGACACCCAGTCCGATATGGCACACCGCTCGGTTGGCGGCGAAGTTTTTGTAAGCAAGGATGACTCTCATCTGCCCACGAAGGTAGACCCTGCCCGGGCAGGATGAGCCCGTACTTTTCGACAAGTCGTTGAGCGGGTTGTGAATATAATCCGCTCAGGTCTGTGACCCACTTCCAGCCAGGTCCGGGTTCAAGGTGATTCGAAGGCTTCCGGCACACCCAGGATGAAAAAGTCTTTAGCCCGCATTCACGCGCCCGCTCATGGTGCGCGTTTGCAACGCTCCTGCCCCGCCCTGTCATTGGCGTGCCGTATTAGCGGGCAACACTGTCACTATTCGACGCTCAGGGTAACATCGCCTACCGCACCCCGAACTTGCATGCGCACGGCCGGCTTACCTTCCACATAGGAAGCGTTGTAATACTTACCGTCGCGTTTCGTCAGTCCGCTGACGTTCACGCTGCCGACCCCCACCGTGGCGTCGACCACCGCGCCCATATCCCTGGGCAGACGGATACGCGCCGAGCCGGCCCCAGCTTCCACCTTCACGGTTACATCGCCGGAGTATTTACCCGCCACGTTCAAGTGCAGTTCGCCGGCGCCGGCACGCACTTCAACCGATCGCACGGGCAGCCGTGAAACATCCACATCCGCGTTTCCCGCACCCACGCTCACAATCAGATCGAGCGGCGTTTGACTGCCCATGCGCAGATTCCATTCATTGACGACCTTGCCCGTGAGGGAGGTGTTTTTCGGAGACTCGACGGTCAGCCGTCCGTGTCCACCCGTCACGTCGTAATGGAGGTTTGGTTTTCCCATCTTTTCCGAGTAACGGAAAGAGCCTTCCATAAGCCTCGACCCGCCGCTATCCAGGTGGCTGTGGATCGTCAAGTGGCTGTTGGTGATT
>JBDUBZ010000084.1:0-11871 GCA_040003745.1 Terriglobia bacterium | reverse complement strand
GGTGCGGGTGCGCTCGCGTTCGGACTTTCGTTTGGCCTGGGAACAAGGGATATCGTCAGGAATATTGCCGCCGGTTTCTATGCGAAGAAGATTCTTGTTATCGGAAGACCCCTGGAGATTGCCGGGCACCGCGGGACCCTGCGCGCCATCACGGCGACCCATGTAATTATTGAGTCCGGAGACCAGAGCACAACGGTGGCAAACGCCGTCTTGCTTGATCAGATTGCAAGGCAATGATGCTACGGACGCGCGCTTCCGACGACTGTTCTCCGTTGCGGCGGCTTCGACCTCAAGTGCAGGTTACGTGGTCCACCCCAATAGGGCTTAGTCTCTCCGGCGGCCAACTGATGAACTTTTGGCGCCGTGATCCCCTGGATTTCTAATACTTCAAGGGAGGATAATCCGATGGCCCCGCCCAAAGCGCCCGTCATAGCCGCCAAGACCCGGAACCAGGGGCCACCAAAAGGCTCACCCCCGGGGCCAGACCAGGGCCACCTTTTCTCGGGGACGATCATGATCGCCCTCCTGGCGGCGCTCGGAATAGCTGCGTATCTGATCACACGGTTTCTCCTGCATCTGCCTTTCACGCAGTGCCGCTGGATCCTGATTGCCGTCCTCGCGATTGGCGGCGCCCCTTTGGTGATTAGTCTTGCCCGGAAAGCCTTCGCCGGAGAGTTTGGATCGGACCTGTTAGCGGGGATCTCTATTGTCACGTCTGTGGTGCTGGGCGAATATCTCGCAGGCTCCATCGTCGTGCTCATGTTGTCGGGTGGCACGGCGCTCGAAGAATACGCGACGCGGCGGGCTTCGTCCGTCTTAAGCGCACTCGCCAGGCGAATGCCGCGCGTCGCCCATCGAAAGCAGAATGACCAATTGCTGGAGGTCGACGTTTCTGAGATTCACGTCGGCGAGCATCTTGTAGTGTTTCCCCATGAGATTTGTCCCGCGGACGGTGAAGTCGTAGAAGGACGCGGATCCATGGATGAGGCGTACTTAACAGGAGAACCCTTCTTAGTTCAGAAGGTCCCCGGCGCCAGCGTGCTTTCGGGCGCGCTCAATGGCGAATCCGCTCTGACGATCTCCGTCTCAAGCCTTCCCTCCGACTCTCGCTACGCGAAGATCATGCAGGTGATGCAGGAGGCGGAAGCCAATCGGCCTCAGATGCGCCGTATCGCCGATCGGCTCGGAGCCTGGTACACTCCGGTTGCGCTGGGAGTCGCGGTCCTCGGATGGTTCCTCGGCGGCGACGCTACACGCTTTCTGGCTGTGCTTGTAATCGCGACGCCATGTCCTTTGCTGCTTGCAATCCCCGTCGCGATCATCGGCGCGATTTCTGTCGCCGCCAGTCGCGGAATTATCATCAAAGACCCCTCGATGCTGGAGCGGATCGCTACCTGTCGCACGGTCATCTTCGACAAGACCGGGACTCTTACCTATGGCCGGCCAGCTTTGACGGACGTGATTTGTACGCCTGGGCAAAACCGGGAACAGATCCTGCAATTAGCCGCCAGCCTGGAGCAGTATTCAAAGCACCCTTTGGCCATGACCATCAGTCGGGCCGCGGAAGATGAAGGCATCCCGCTTTTGGCCGTGTCCGAAATCGGCGAGAAGCCGGGTGAAGGCTTGGGCGGAATGATTAATGGCCGTCGTGTGCAAATCACCGGACGAAAGAAGGTGATCGCGCTCGGCGAAGCGATTGCGGCTAAGCTTCCGCCACCCTCGCCAGGCATGGAATGCATTCTACTTATAGATGGCGGTTACGCGGCCACTCTGCGCTTCCGGGACGCTCCTCGTAAAGAGAGTCGATCCTTTATCAGCCACCTGGGTCCGAAGCATGAAGTGAATCGAATAATTCTGCTGTCCGGGGACCGCGAAGCGGAAGTCCGTTACCTGGCAGGCGAGGTCGGTATCACCGAGATACTGGCCAGCCAGAGTCCGGAAGAGAAAGTTGCAGTTGTCAAAGCGGCGGCAAAACTCGCAAAGACGATGTTCGTCGGAGATGGCATAAACGACGCCCCGGCAATGCAGGCGGCCACCGTCGGCGTTGCTTTTGGTCAGAACAGCGACATTACCGCGGAGGCTGCGGACGCCGTCGTTCTCGAGCCTTCTCTTACGAAGGTTGACGAGCTAATCCATATCGGCCGCCGTATGCGCCGAATCGCCATGCAGAGCGCGGTGGGCGGGATGGCGATCAGTGTAATCGGAATGCTCCTGGCGGTTGCCGGCTATTTACCTCCGGTGGCGGGAGCCGTGGCTCAGGAGGTGATCGACGTGGCGGCTGTGCTGAATGCTCTGCGAGTGGTGCTTCCCACGAAGGAATTGAGCGAATAGCGCTCCGCGAATTCGCATCGTTCCCGGACTTGCCGTGAAACAGCCACATACGCTTGCCGCCCCGATCTACTGTCACTGGAAACCTCTCAGAGGAGGAATCAAAGTTTCCGGCTCAATGCACTGCGCCCCGGGAGCAAAAATATGCTGAAAGCCGGTGAGGTTAAACCGGGAACGCCTCCTAAACCAGACAAGATTCCAGTTTTGACGGACTGCTATATACTGGGTCGAACCCTTAGATCGCTTTGAGAAAATGCCTGTAATCAGTAACCTGCCGGCCGCTCTGAATCTCGGCTCGCTTGAAATCGAAGGCCTGCCTGCTTTAAATGGAGTGCCTCTTTCTGCTCAAGATCTGCCTCCAGTAGCTTCGTCGCAACTGGATAGCTGGATTGCCCTCGCCCAGCGGACGCGCGGTCAGTTTTCGATTATCGCCCGCTCCGGAGATACGTCGATTGCAGTCACCGATCTGGGCGGCAGCTATCCGGTGTTTCAAAACCTCCATCGGTCCGGCTGTGATTTTGGAACTTCACTCGATAGCGTAACCAAGGGCGAACGGAGCACCCTCAGCGTGGAGGCTGCGTCCCGATACATAGCTTTTGGCACCGTAGGCGTGGGCCTGAATCTGGTGGAAGGCGTCAGGGCGCTGCCCAGCGCTTCGATAACGATCTGCGAAAAAGGAAAGACCACTTCAACCGGCTGGTTCGACTGGCTTGGCGCCGCAAAGCCCTCCGGCGATTCTGTTGAAGACCTGGAGAAAGAGTTCCGGGGTCTTATCGCTTCCTGGGCGGCTGCTTACCTGCCCAAAGAGGGCAAAGTTGGGCTCTTACTTTCCGCTGGCACCGATTCAGGGCTTCTTACCGCCTTGATGAAGCCGATTCTGGGCGATCGCCTGGTCTGTTTCACTCAGGATTTTTTTAACGCCCGCTATTCCGAAAGGGCCGGCGCGGAAGAGACGGCCCGGCGGGTGGGAGCTCGTATCATCGTCGTTCCTATAAAACGGCGCGATTATTTCAACGCGGTTCAAAAGCTGAACGCCTCGTCTCAGGACACGGCGGTGCATCAGGCCGAGGCCTACAACATGTATTGCCTCGCCAGTTTCGCGAAGAAGCAGGGCATCGACACCCTGATCACGGGTTATAACGCCGATTATCTTTTTCTTGGCATGGAGCACTTTCATGCCGGCCTGCCGCGCGACCGCGAGGAATACAGGAAGGTTGTTTCACAACTCAGCGCCGGAGATAAGGCCTCGCGTGTCATGGGGCATACGCCCGTTCTGACCGATTTTATTCGCGATATTCTCGGGGCTTTAAACATTCCGGCGTCGGAGTTCAGCCGCCAGGTGGAGCAGGTGCGCTCGGAACGGCGGCGCAGCCTCACGGACATGGGCGGCAAAGCGGAATTGCTGACGCTGCTGCAATTGGGGGGGCAGATCGATGGCGGGCTGGCCTGGCAGGATGAACATGGTTGTCTGGCAGTGATGAGAGCGCTGCCGGGCACGACTATTCTTTGTCCTTTCTACGATTCGGAGATTATCAGCTTCGCCCTCAAGCTGCCCCTCGAACTGCTGTTCAATGAAGGCCGTAACAAGTTTCTGCTGAGAAAGATGCTCAAGGACGAGACCGGTCTGGAACGCCCCAAGAAACCCGCCTCCCTGTCGCCCGCTCGTTTATGGCGGCTGTTCTTCAACCCGTCGGAGTATCGCTCGGTGAGTCCGCTTCTCCGGAAGTATTATCTTCGCCTCTGGCTGCGGAATTTCTTAGGCCGGGGAAGGCGCACTCACGAGTTGACCACGGCGGCCGCTCTGGGCCGCTGGTTGCAGTCCCACGCCGTTCAATTGCCTGAATCCCGCTCCACCCGGACTCCAGCATCGAACTGAGGCGTTCGCGAGGCGCGGGCAAGTTACCATGGGCCATGTCCTCCCCTTTCCCCGGCGCCGCAACCGCCAAAATCCTGACCGCCTCGCTGAAACTGACTCAGCCACCCGTTGCGGTTTGCCTGTCCGATTCAATTCCCGCCGGTGTGGAATCGTGGTCCGGGCGCAGTCCCGCGGGATGCCGTTTCTGGCAGGAGGCGGGGAGCCGCGTTTTCGCCACAGGCGCGGCGGATCACGGCCTTTGTTCCGTCGGCATGTACACCCACAATCTTGAGATGACGGAAGCGAATGGCCAGGATCTCTCGGACGCCCTGAAAGTCTTCGGGGATCTGGGCTATGTGCGCGCCCAGGACATCCCTCTCATTCCCGTTCTGGCGAAGAAAACCAAACACGTAATCTACGGGCCGCTGGCGGAGATTCCGCTCGCCCCGGACGTAGTGCTGCTCTTCGTTCGCGCCGATCAGACTTTAATCCTTTCGGAAGCGTCGCAGCAGCTGGAGGGCGGTCTGCCGCCCGCCATGGGACGCCCCGCCTGCGCGATCATTCCACAGGCGCGGAATACGGGCCGTTCGGCGCTCAGCCTGGGTTGCTGCGGAGCGCGCGCTTATCTGGATGTTTTATCGGATGACGTGGCGCTTTATGCCATTCCAGGAGCCGCCATCGAAGCATTTGCGGAGCGCGTCGCGGAATTGGCGAAAGCCAATGCGATTCTGACGCAATTCCATCAAATCCGCCGGAAAGATGTGGAGGCGGGCAGGACTCCGACCGTCGGCGAATCTCTGCAGGCGCTGCAGGGGGCCTGAATTCATCAGTTGTCGGTTGGCTTTTGCTCGATGTGATCGATGACGTAAACCGGCAATGAACGCTTTTGTAACTCGAGTTTAAGACCCAGTTGCTTTTCGACAGCTTCGAATATCGTGACTGTGCCGCTCGGCTCCGCGGCGTCGGGTAGCGCTCCATTCGCCGCGGCCGGGCCGCCCTCCCCTGGACCGCGAACCCCGGTGGCCATGAACATCTGACTGAATGTCAGGGCGAAATCCCAGCCGCCCTCAATGCCGGTGGCGTCGAGAACCGGCCAGTTCAGGCCCGGTCCCATGTATAGCAACTGTTCGGCAAATTCGCGCATCGTAATGTTCTGGCAGGTCAACGTTCTGGCGCCCGGCGGAGCATTCAGGGGCGCCGCGCCGTACCTGCAGTATGTGCGGCTCGCCGGATCGGCCTTCTTCATTTTCGGCTTGCCGGCCACCAGCGAATAGGCGGGCAGTTGCCTCTCTTCGTTGTGGCTGGCCAGGTTAAAGCGATCCACCAGCAGCGCATGCATCATGGGCGCAACCGATTCCATATCGAGTTGAGCCGCCGAAGGCGCCTTCGCCGTGATATCGAAACGCTCGGTATCGGTCCATTTGGGCGCGCCCACAATCTGATCGTTGTTGGTGGTATTAAAAGCGCGGGCCAGAAGAGACCGCAAGGGCATTCCCTGGACCGTCACTCGCCCACCGGGCTGAATCTGGAATCGAATCATTCGAAGCGCGGGGTCGGTGGGTTTGATGTCCGCAACTTCAAACTCGGCCGGAGGCATGATGACGGGCAGGGCTTCGGCTGTCCCTGGCGGGTTCTCCGACGGCTTCCGGTTGACGCTGTCGACCACGATCACAGGCGTCGGCGCCTGGCGTGTTTCCAGCTTCAGCCCAAGTTGCTTTTCGACCGCGTCGAATACGGTGATCCGGTCCGCTGTGATTTCCCGCGGCACTCCCGACATCTGCAGCGACCACTTCACGTCGAAGTTCCAGGAACCTTTCAGCCCGGTCTCATCGAGGATTGGGTTCGGCCCCAGAGTTCCGGCCGCGCCCATCATGCCGCGGAGCCCCTCGGCAAAGGCCGCCAGTGTTATATTGCGGCACACGTATTGAACCGTCATGCCCGGCCCAAGGCTGAACGTCGTCGCGGCCCCGTTCGTGTTCATCGTCATCATCATGTAGCCCGTTCCCTCCCCCGGGGCGCTCGCGGGAGCGCTCGGAATGCGGCACCCTGTATCACCCGTGCCGTCGGCTTCTTTGAGCTGCGGCTTCTTCCCCACCACCAGGGCAAAGGTGGGCAGCGGCCGGTTTTCCTTGTGAATGACCAGCTTGAAGCGATCCGCCAAAAGCGCCTGCTGCATTAGTTTCCGCGTCTCTGGCGGAACGTCGGCGGGCACTTTGGCGATTACGTCAAAGCGGTCCATCTCGATCCAGCTGGGTCCGCCCACCACTTTATCGGCGTCAAAACCATATGCGGTTCGGATCAGATCGACCATGGTTGCGGTCCTGATCTCAAAGCGATCACCGCGCGGAGGCATGGTTCGCATGAAGGGATTCTGAACCTTTGCGCTGACGTGGACGTCGGCGAATTCAAACCGGGCCGCGGGATCTTCCGACTGGGCGAACGCGGCGCTTGAGGTGAAGACCAGCCAGGTGAAACAGACGAAGGCTCGTGTCATGGGGTGTTTCTCCAATCTATTCGGACGCCAGAAATCCTGTTTTGTCTAGAAATATTGTGGCTGGGCGCGCAATTATGTCCCCAATTCGCGCCTGGCTGACGTCTGACGCATAGTAACCTGATTTTTACCCCATCCCACGCAGGATGTTCCCTGTCCGTTAAAGTCCGGAAGGATCGTATGCGCCAATTTATCGGCTGTCGTTATCGTTTCACGCCTGTTGCGATTTCCGCGCTCCTGATTGCGGGCATGGCGTATCCCGCCTCGCCGGCGAAAATGAAGGCGACCAAAGCCGTCGCCGGACACGCCGAACCGCTTATTTACGGCAATTCGGAGTCAATTAGCGAAGAAGAGCTGAAGATCTACCTCTACTTCCTTGCGTCCGATGGACTGGAGGGCAGGAATCTTCCTTCGCGCGGCTTCGATACGGCAGCGCTCTATGTTGCCAGTCACCTGGCGGAATGGGGACTCAAGCCCGGCGGCAGCACCTCTGGGACCACCGGCCCGCTGCAGCCCTATTTGATGCCGATGGAGCTGGTCGCGAAGACCGTGGTTCCGTCGGAGAGCAAGGTTTCGATTACCACGCCCGGCGGTGGGCGCGGCGGCCGTGGCGGCGGTGGGGCTGACGCCACTCCGCCCGCTCCGCGCACAACAGACTTCGAATACAGCCGCGACTGGAGCACGACCAGCGGCGGACGCGGCGCATCTCCGCTTGAGGACATGTCGGTCACTGGCAATCTGGTTTTCGCGGGCAATGGGTACACCATCGTCAAAACGAATATCGACCCTTATGCCGGCCTCGATGTGAAGGGCAAAATTGTGGTGGTCGCGGGGCTTCCGGCGGAGCTCGCAGCGCCGCAGGCGGCGGGCCGGGGAGGCGCGGCAGCCGGCGGCGGTCGCGCCCCAAATCCTCTGGGCGAGAACTGCAAAGACTTCATGACGCCCGAGGAAGCGGCTGCAAAAAATGGCGCTCTCGCGGTCATTACGATCCCCAATTTCCAGGAGCTCAGCGCACAGGCCAATCCGGCCGCGGGTGGGGGCCGCGGCGGCGCGCCGCTCAATGGCCCAACGTATCGCGCGCCCAAACTCCAGGCGACCCTGGCCTGTCCCGCCGTGCCCGTGCTCTCAGCCGGACTGACACTCGCCAATGCGATTTTTCAGGGCGAAAAGATGAACGCCAGTCAGATCTTCTACGGCGCTGGTTCGAACTCCCGACAAGAAAGCTTTGCGCTCGCGGCGGCGAAGAAAATCAGCCTGAAACTGGTCACCCGCAGCGAACCGGGTCACGGCGAAAATGTCGTGGGCATCCTGGAGGGCGGCGACCCCGTGCTGAAGAGCGAATACGTGGTGATCAGCGCTCATCTCGACCACATCGGCCTGAGCGCTCCGCTGCCTGACGGCCACAACATCAACAACGGCGCGGACGACGACGGTTCCGGATCGGCCGGATTAATGGCCATGGCGCGCGCCTATGCGCAGGGCGCGGCGAAGGGCGTGCGGCCGAAGCGCAGCATCATCTTCCTCTGGAATGCGGGCGAAGAAAAGGGCTTGTGGGGATCGCAGTATTTCAACGAGTACCCTCCGGTGGAACTGGGTAAGGTGGTGGCCGATCTGAACATCGATATGATCGGGCGCACCAAAGGACCTGGCTACAAGGATCCCGATGCAACGCACGTACTGGTGAATCCCGGAGAGATTCTGCTCGTCGGACCGGAGATCAGCAGCGACGACCTGGAGAAGACCATCGAGACCGTCAACAACGGCTACCAGAAGCTCACGCTCAATCATTTTTACGACACCACCAAACCCGACGCCACCCACGATAATCTGGGCCCGCGCCCCAATGGCCAGCGGGTCTTCTATCGCAGCGATCACTATAACTTCGCGAAAATGGGGATTCCGATAGCGTTCTTCACCACCGGCCTGCACCCCGATTATCACCGCGCCACCGATACTCCGGACAAGATCGATTACAAGGAAATGCAGCTCGTGTCGAAGACCGTAGCCGCGGTGGCGTGGGTGCTGGGCACTCAGGACCAGCGTCCGGAGATTAAGTCGACTCTGCCCGGGCAGTTGATTAAAGATATGAAAGCGGCGAAGGATCAGGGCTGGGGGAAACAGACTCCAGTGCTCGCGCCGCTGCCTGGCATGCCCCAGTAGGATAGAATCCCAGGGTAGCTCTCCCGGAGATGTCATGAAGCCCCTGATTATTACAATGCTGCTCGCCGCATCGGCGTTCGGACAGGCCGCCAACTTTGGTCCCGATTCGACGGTCCAGCCAGGCGTCCCCAAAGGCACTCTGACCAAGGCAGTTCTTGCACCCGGAAAAATCTATCCCGGCGTGCCCCACGATTACGAGGTTTACGTGTCGGCCAAAGTCGACCCCGCCAGGCCGGCGCCTTACATGCTTTTTCTCGACGGTAATGGCTTTTCGGGTAACGGCATGCGCATTCCGATTGTGCTCGATAACCTGATCGCCAAAGGCGAACTGCCGCCCATGGTAGCGATCTTCGTTAATCCCGGCGTGCTGAAGCCCACCTCGCCCGACACTCAGCTGGCGCGTTTCAGCCGGGACTGGGAATACGACGACGTGCGGCCGAACTTTTCCCATTTCCTGCTCGAGGAGCTGATTCCCGAGGTGGCGAAGACCGTCAACCTTTCGACCAATCCGGACGACCATGCCATCGGGGGAACCAGCACGGGCGCGGTGGGGGCCTTCATGGCCGCATGGTACCGGCCGGACGTCTTCCATCGGGTGGTCTACTTCATCGGAACCTTCGTCGACATGCGCGGGGCCAATCAGGTTCCGTTCTGGATTCGCAAGACCGAACCCAAACCGCTGCGGATTTTCCTGCAGGATGGCAGCGCCGATCTCGACAGCTACGCCGGCAACTGGCCTCTGCAGAGCCAGAACATGGATGCCGCCATGAAGTTCGCCGGCTATGACCATACCTTCGATTACTACCCGGGCGAGGCGCACAGCACGCGCGTGTCTTCCGAAAAGATGCCGGACATCCTGCGCTGGCTTTGGCGCGATTACCCGGCGCCGATTCTTCAGAACGCGCCCGAACTGGTGCCCGTTCCCGCTGGACGGGGCGGCGCGGGACGGGGCGGCGCGGGACGGGGCGGTGCCGGACGCGGTGGCGCCGGACGCGGTGGCCAGCCTCGTCCGCCGAGCTTCCGCCAGCCCGCTTATAACGTGGTGACACCGGATAAGCCATGGGAGCCCGTTGCTGGCGACTATTCGAATGCCGCCAGCATCGCCGTGAACAAGGCGGGCGATGTCTTCTTCGTGGATTCCAAAACGAACCGGATCCTGAAGGTTGGAGCCGATGGCCAGGCTGCGGCCTTCAAATCCAATGTGGGGGGAGCGAAGAACCTGCGGGGCGGAGCCGATGGGCGAATCTACGCGATCCAGACGGCCGGCAGGCGCATCGTGTCGTTTGGACCCGGCGGCGACCAGAAGGTGGTGGCCACGAATGTGGATGCCTTCGATCTTGCGCTCACGAATTCCGGCAATCTGTACTACACGGACCCGGTCCATAAGACCGTCGTTCTGATCGATGCCAAAGGCGCGCGCCGGCCCGTTTATTCCGGAGGCGGCATTGCGGCGCCCACTGCGCTCGCGCTCACTCCCGATCAGGCGTTTCTCAATGTGGTGGATGCGAGGACGCGCGAGCCGTGGTCCTTCCAGGTCGCCGCCGATGGAAGCCTGCTGAACGGCGTACCGTTCTTCAGAATGGAGACCTCGCCGCAGCAGGAGCTCGATACCGCGCTCCAGATTGCCGTCGATAACTCAGGCGATATGTACCGCGGGACGGTGCTCGGGATTGAACTCGAAAGCGCCAGTGGGCGTATGGACATGATTCTCAATCCGCCGAAGTATGGCGGCATCCCCAGTCACGTGGCATTTGGCGGTCCGGATCGCGACTGGCTCTACGCATCGGAAGACGGCAGGCTTTATCGCCGGCAGACGAAGCGCAAGGGTTCAGTAGCATGGGATCCCGTGAAACCGCCGCAGCCTTCGCTCTAGAACCGTCGCAGCCAGGCTTACAGTAGAGGCGTGGGCCGGATCCGGGTTCTTTCCGACAATATTGCGAACAAGATTGCGGCGGGCGAGGTGGTGGAACGCCCTGCCTCCGTCGTCAAGGAACTGCTCGAGAATTCTCTCGACGCGGGCTCGACCAACATTCGGGTCGAGATCGAAAATGGCGGGCGCCGTCTGATTCGCATCGCCGACGATGGCTGCGGCATGCTGCGGGATGACGCCCTGCTGGCCTTTGAACGGCATGCCACCAGCAAGCTGCATGACGTGAAAGACCTGCTGACGATCTCAACGCTCGGCTTTCGCGGGGAGGCTCTGCCTTCCATTGCATCGGTCTCGCGCCTGCTGCTTGAAACCCGCTCGCCCGATGAACAGACCGGCACGCGCGTTGAGATCGCCGGTGGGAAGATTCTCGTCTGCGATGAAATCGCCCGCACCGGGGGCACCGCCATCTCGGTGCGCGATCTCTTCTTCAACGTTCCGGCGCGCAAGAAGTTCCTGCGGTCGGAACAGACGGAGCTGGCGCACATCGCGTCGCTAGTCACCCATTACAGCCTCGCGCATCCGGATAAGACTTTTGAGCTCTGGAATGGCGGCGCGAATCTGCTGCATGCCACTCCGGTTGAGACCATGCGCGAGCGGGTGTTTCAGGTGTTCGGCGGCCAGCTTCTCGAAGACCTGATCGACCTCGGCGAAAAGCGCGGCACGCTGCGCGACGCCGACCCCGAAGAGCCGCCGCGTGAATTCGCTTTGCGTGGCTTCGTGAGCCGGCCTCAGGTGCAGAAGAACAATCGCAACTCCGTGTTCATCTTCGTGAACCGCAGGCTGATTCGCGACCGTCTCATGCTGCATGCCGTGTCGGCGGCTTATTACAATCTGATGCCGCCGGCTTGCTTCCCGTTTGCGCTGCTGTTCCTCGAATGCAGTTGCGAAGAGGTCGATGTCAATGTGCATCCTTCGAAGACGGAGGTTCGGTTCCGGCATCAATCGTGGGTGCACGATTTCGTCCGGGATGCGATCCGGGAGCAGTTGATGCAGTCGCGCCCCGCCCCCTCTTTCAGCCCCAATCCGCCACAAATCGGGGCAACGCTTCCCTTCTCCGAGTTCTCGCAAATGATGCAGAACGACGCCGCGGCGCCTGAGTTTCGCCTG
>JBDUBZ010000083.1:0-11929 GCA_040003745.1 Terriglobia bacterium | reverse complement strand
GGCTCGCGCGTATTCGAGTTCAGCTTTTTGGGTGGCTTCGAGCAACGGAGCTTCGCGCATCCTGGTGATTGATGTCCCTCCGCCGGGAGGAATGACCAGCCGCCAGTCATACGCCGGGTCGACCGGCGTTCATCTTCCTACCGGAGGGTTGACCTCGAATGCCCTGCCAACCCAATATTTATCGCAGGG
The DNA here is from genome assembly GCA_040003745.1 of Terriglobia bacterium. Lineage (GTDB taxonomy): Bacteria > Acidobacteriota > Terriglobia > Bryobacterales > Bryobacteraceae > BOG-234. Next base: position 11,740 of record JBDUBZ010000083.1, on the reverse strand, counting down.
AAACGCTTTGAACAATCTGGTGCCCAACCCCTTCTATGGTTTGGTACAGACCGGAACGCTCTCGGCGCCAACCGTCACGCAGGCACAACTGCTTCTGCCTTTCCCCGAATATACCGGCGTCTCGGAAGCTTTCGCGGATGTCTTTCACTCGACCTACCATGCGCTGCAGATGAAGGTTGAAAAGCGTTTCAGCCACGGGGGCACCGTGCTGGCGAGCTACACATTCTCAAAGCTCATGGCCAATGTCTCGTCGCTCACGGGCTGGCTCGATTCCGGCGTGGGGTCCGGCCCGGGCATTCAGAACCCCTATAATCTTGCCGCGGAAAAATCGCTGTCGGGCTTCGACTCGCGCTCGCGTCTCACGGTGAGCTACGCACTCGATCTACCGTTCGGCCCGGGTCACAAATTCCTGAGTGGCGGCAATAGCTTTGAGAAACGAGTGGTCGGCGGCTGGAGCCTGAGCGGAATTGCGACGTTCCAGGACGGTTTCCCGCTCGCCCTGACCGCAACCGGAACCGCCAACGGCCCAGGGTACGGTCGACGCCCCAATGTCGTGGCCGATTGTAACAAGCAAACGAGTGGTTCGGCGCAATCGCGGTTGAACAACTGGTTCAACGTTTCGTGCTTCTCCGTTCCGGCCGCCTACACTCTGGGCAATGAAAGCGCGAGCGACCCGGTACTTCGCTCTCATGGCACGGCCAATTACGACTTCTCGGTAGCGAAGAAGACCCCTATCAACGAACGGTTCAACCTGGAGTTCCGGACGGAAATGTATAACCTTTTCAATCGGGTGCAGTTCGGACTTCCGAATTTGAGCGTAACGACCGCGGCGAATCCCACCACGGGATTTATAACAACTCAAATCAATCAGCCCAGGCTGGTTCAACTCGCGCTCAGGTTGCATTTTTAAGCCCCGGCCGGCTTACAATTTTTGAGTGCGAAATAGGCGCTTGCGTCTGGCCTTTCTGACAATCGCAACCGGCGTTCTGCCCTTACTGGGCCAGAACGCCGGTTCGTCTTATGCCGGGAGTGCCGCCTGCGCTGGGTGTCATGCTTCCCAGTTCAATTCACAATCGAAGACTGGGCACGCCCATGCCTTGAGGCGTTCGGAGCCAACCGATCCCGGTCCGGGCAGCCACGCGCAGTGGGCATTTGGCGCCGGAGCCAAGGCGAGAACCTGGGTGAGCCAGACCGGCGAAGACACCATCGCGGAACACGGCCTTACCTATTACGCGGTGACCAAGACCCTCGGGATCACGCCGGGGCACACGACCTCCGCCGACCGAACATATCGCACCTTCGACCCCGTAGGCACGGCTTTGCGGTGCTTTCGTTGTCATTCGACCGGTCCGGTTACGCTTGCGGCCAGATTCAAGGTTGAGCCGGGTGAACCTGGAATCCATTGCGAAGCATGCCACGGGCCAGGCCTCGCACATGCCGAATCCGGCGGCGCCGGGCCCATTCAGAATCCCGGGCGCCTGACCGCCTTTCAGATCAATGTGCTCTGCGGCGCATGTCATCGCCAGTCGAGCGATCTGGACGACGATACGGACTGGAGCAACCCCTGGAATGTACGTCATCAACCTTCGTACCTGCACCGCGCGGCCTGTTTCCGCAACAGCAAAGGAGCTCTCTCGTGCATCACGTGTCATGATCCGCATCAGCCTTTGAAGACGACTGCGGCCGCATATGATGCCAAATGCGTCGCGTGTCACCCGAAGAGGGCACACACCGTTTCCATCGCCGCCCGCAGCTGCGTGAGCTGTCACATGCCGCAGACGGCCGCGAGTCCGAACCTGAAGTTCACCAATCACTGGATCGGCATCTACGACCCACGCCGCCTGAATCTGATGCCGGTAAAGCGAGCAGTTCAGGATCTGCAGCCCGTGCCCGCCCAGGCGGCTTCCACCCAGAGGATGATTCTTCCGGCGGACCCGTCGACGCTGGTGCCCGTCTATGCGAAGGCTGTTGCGGAGCGCGAGCGCGAATCGGGCGCGAACAGCGCGAAAGTCGCCCGGGCGGCAGCCGATCTGGGGGCATTTCTGCTGGAGACCGGAAACAGTGCGGACGCGGAAGCGCCTTTGCGGCGGGCAGTCTTGATCGATGAGAGCAACTCGGATCCAGCCCTCCAGCAGCATCGGGAGAGTCTCGCCCGCGTTCTTGAAGCGAGAGGCAAGCGCGAAGAGGCCCTGAGTCTTTTTCGAAAAGCAGCCGAAGGAAAAGATCCGGCAGTTGCGGCTCGCTGCTACGCCGAACTCGCCGCTCTCGATCCGGAAAACGCGGCCGAATATTACCGGAACGCGGCTGCCTCGGAAGAGAAATCTTCCGGTGCGAATTCGCCGCGCCTCGGCGCCTTACTGCAGGAGTACGCGCTCACCTTGCGGTCGCACGGACGCGATCCGGAAGCGGAACCGCTGCTGCGCCGGGCTCTCACCATTCGGCAGAACACCCCGGCGGTAACCATCGGAATTCTGAACACGCTGGGAAATCTCCTGGAGGGGCTCGGGCACCTCGACGAGGCCGAAAAGCTCGAAAGAAAAGCGTTGGCTCTCTCGGAAGAAAAATTCGGCCCCGAAAGCACCCAGCTGGCGACAACCTGTACCAACCTGGCGGACGTTTTGTGGAACAAGAAGAACCTCAGGGATGCCGGTCTGCTCTATCGGCGCGCGATCGGCATCGATGCTGCTCTCTATGGCCCCGACCGCCCGGAGACTGCGGCGGACATCGCAAATCTGGGAATGCTGATGAAAGAGGCCGGACAACTGGCGCCCGGAGAAGCGCTGCTGCGCCAGGCGCTGGCGATCTACGAAAGCACCCTGGGCGCGGGCAGCGATCAGGCGCGGTTCGTGAGAGAGCGCCTGGCGCGATGAACAGCCGCGCGTGCCACAACTCTCAACAAGAGCGCTGAGACGGTCCCCCTATTTTGCAGGCAAGGCGAGCGCCACATATCCTTTGGGGCCGGCTGGAACGTCGACGCCTCCCGGCGCCATCCTGCCGCCCGCGGGAAATCCCGCCCCTGCCGTCAGCGCAAAAAGAAGGTATTCGCGGCCATTAGCCTCATAAACGGCGGGAACACCTACTGCGCCATTGGGCATGTTCCGGGTAAAGACCACCTTTCCGGTCTTTTCGTCGAGTGCGTAAAACTTCGATTGGTTGTCCACGAAAACCACCAGGCCGGAGGCCAGAACTGCAAATCCGCTTTTCGGGAAAATATTGCCTCGCAGCTTATCGCTGGGCCCGGCCTGCGGCGTATCTCCATAGGGGGTCTGCCACATCATCTTTCCCGTATTGAGATCGTAAGCGGTAATAGTGCTCCACGGCGGCGTGATCACATAGCCTTCCTGGCCGTAGCCCGTCTTGTAACGAGGGGGCGGTGGATCGATGTAGGCAGGATAATCCGGTTCGAGACGGTCCGCCAGCATGCCAGCCGGAATGCCGGAGCCCGGCGGCGCCGTTTCGGGCCTGGTCAGAAATGCAATCAGGTCGGTCAGCGCTTCCCCTTTTATAGAGGCTATGGGAGGCATGCCGCCCTTTCCTTTCGAGACAATGTTCCGGACCGCGTCGGCTCCCAGACGGCTCACGGCGTCGTCTACCTGCGGGCCCCGGTCGCCCTTGAGGTCGGGGCCATGACACGTCTGGCACGATTGCTCGTAGAGAGTCCGTCCAATCCGGACTTCGATGGGCGGTCCGCCGCGGCCGGCACCCCGTCCAGAGGCCTGATCGCGACCCGGAATCAGGTTGCCATTATTCGCGGATGTGGATTCGCCACCAGGAACCATCCTGAGGATGGAGGGCACGTTCTTCGATTCGACGAACACTATGCCGTTCGCCGCATCGGCTCCCGTTCCGAAGAAAAGAGCGCCGCCCGTCACACTGGGCAGCTGTATTGTTTCGTATTCGGCGGAGGGAGGGGTGAAGAGACCGCTTTTCGCTTTTGAAAGACGCTCGATCCACCACACCTTCTCCGCGGGAGTCATAAAGCCGTCGTAGAGGTCTTTTACGGTCATATTCTGGCGCGCAAAAGGAGGCACGACCGTCGGGAAAGGCTGGGTAGGAGACGACCGTTCGCCGGGCACATCGGACTTTGGCACGGGGCGCTCTTCAATCGGCCAGAGTGGCTTTCCCGTGACGCGATCAAACACATACAGGAATCCGTTCTTGGAAGCCAGCGCGACAATATCCACCGTCTTGCCGTTATGTTTTACGGTGGCAAGTTGCGGCGCGACGTTTGGATCGTAATCCCAGACATCGTGGTGTACAGTCTGGAAGTGCCAGAGATACTTTCCGGTTCGCACATCGAGAGCCAGCAGAGAGTCGGCGAACAGGTTATTGCCCGGGCGGTCACCGCCGTACAACTCGTACTTCGCAGAGGCGACGGGGAAGTAGGCTATGCCGCGCTTTTCGTCGATCGTGAATTCGCCCCACACATCGACGCCGCCCATGTACTTGTAAGCGTCTTTTGGCCATGAGTCATAGCCCATTTCGCCGGGCCGCGGGATGGTGTGGAAGACCCACGCCAGTTTGCCGGTGCGGACGTCAAAAGCGCGAAGGTCTCCAGGAGGAGCAAGATACCCTTCGCCGGTGGTGCTGCCGAGAACGATCAGATTCTCAAAGGTCCGTCCGGGCGTTCTCGAGGCGAGCGGCACGGTCGTGCGGTCAATGCCTATTTTCAGATCGAGCCGGCCACCCTCGCCGAAACTATCGATCGTGCTTCCACTGCGGGCGTCGATCGCGTAGAGATACCCGCCAGTAGTAACCAGAATTCGCCGGTCGGAACGGTCTTTGCTCTCCCAGTAGTTCGCGCCGCGCTGTCCGGAGATGCCGCCACGGCCACCCGCACGGCCACCGCTGCCTGGAAAGCTGTGAGTCCAGAGTTCCTTCCCCGTTGTGGCATTGAGCCCGACGAGGGCGCCCTGACTGCCCGCGACGTACGCAATGTTGTCGATCACCAGGGGACTGAACGAGTAGGCTCCTTCACCCGGTGAGTAGCTCCATGCGATGTCCAGATTTCCAACGTTGGCCGGGGTAATTTGTTTCAACGGAGAGAAATGAGAACTGGCCGGACCACCGAGGTAGTCTCTCCAGCCGACGCTGGGTTGTTGTGCGCGAACGGCGATGATGGAAATGGCGCCAAGCGCCACAGCGGCCAGAGGAGAGCGTGCTCTAAGTAAGTTCATACAGAGTTCCTGACAAGAAACGCATTTTAAGCCAATTTGCGGGAGAGATTACTCAGAGCATATCTAAAAAGTGAAGCCGCGCAGCGCGATCAATTTCGATCGCGCTGCGCGGCTTGCGAACACCCGAGGTGGAACCGTTTTTAAAAACGGAGTTTGGCGACCAGTTCCATCTGACGGGAGCCAACGCTGGTGCCTGTGATCTGTCCGAAATGTCCCGGTCCGATCGTCCTGTCAGGCAGGGCAAACGAAGGATGGTTCAGGACGTTGGTGGCGTTGGCGCTGAAATCCAGCTTCACGCGCTCCGTAAAAGAAAAGATCTTGTGGAGCGACGTGTTTACCGCAGTCAGCCTCGGCCCTACTACAGCATTTCTCCCCATATTGCCGAAGGTACCAGGGGTAGGAGCCGCAAAGGCACTGACGTTGTACCACGAGTTGATATTCTGGCCGCCCGGAACCGCTCTGGGATCTCCCACAACGTTCGGAAACCATGAAGCATTAGACGACAGGGAGTAGCTATTGTTGGTAGCCATAGTCGGCGTGAATGGGCTGCCCGACTGCGCAATAAAGTCTCCGAAGAGCTGCCAACCGCCGATCACTGCATCAAGAACCTTGCTGGAATTTACGAACTGCCGGCCTTTACCAACAGGAAGATCGTAAGAAACATGCCCCTTGAACATCTGGCGGACGTCGAAGTTCGAATTCCCGTAGTTTAGCAGGGAGTCGTGTGCCCTCTGGTAGGGGGTGGCACCCTGCAAGCTGCCCCAGCCTGAGGAGTCCTGGTTACTCAGCATGTGGGACCAGGTGTAGTTTACGTTGAACATGAGACCGCGACTGAGCCGGCGACTCAGTTGCCCCTGCAATGCGTGGTAGCTGGAGATTCCCTCCGTCGTGTATCCCGTGACGCTCTGGAATTGAGGATAGGGACGCGAACCGGCATCGTTGGGTCCGAGCTTATTCTCCGGTACCTGATTAAGGTCAGTGGTGAAGGCCAAGTGCGAACCGTGGCTTCCGATATAGGCCAGTTCGGCGACCATGCTGCTTGACACTTGACGCTGGACCGTCAGGTTCCAGGATTTCAGGATCGGTACGGGCGAAGTGTATTGGACAAAGCCCACGTTTTGCCCGTTATAGGCATCCGCTGTCGTTGGGGAGCTTTTGAACAGCCCATTGATTGAGGATCCTTTTGCTCCCTGGTAGTTGGTGTTGCCATCGGAAGAAAGGATGACAACCGGTTGTACGTTGTTGGTTGAGTCCGTCTGGTTGCCGCTGGTGCTGAACGCACTACCGAGGCCCCCACCATAAGTGTCTACGTTCCAGGGATAGGTATACAAGCCGAAGCCACCGCGAACGGTCGTCTTGGTTCCAAGCTGGTAGGCGAAGCCAAATCTCGGCATCCAGGTGTTCCAGACGGGCTGCTGAAGGCTGGCTCTGCCGTTTGCTTTCGTGGTTGCGTACCACATGGCGCCGGGAGTATTGGTGGCGGGATTTACGACGTTGGCATCAAATCCCCGCTGGTTTCCATGGACTTCAGACCAGCCGGTGTTGCCTTCCCACCGCAAACCAAGATTCAGAGTCAGTTTCGGAGTCACCTTGAAGTCATCCTGAACAAAGATTCCCGGATTCTTGAGTCTGCCACCATATTCCGGTGAAACGGAGGCGGACCAGGATTTGGCCTGGCCAAGCAGAAAATCGGCATATGCGACGCCAGAGGTGGAGGCAAGCGCACCAGCGTTGCTGCCTGCAGTGTAAACGCCGGTAAAACCGAGGTTCGCGCTGTTGGTATTGCCCCAAGCCGTGGAATCGGCGCGGAAGATAAGCGCCTCGCCGCCGAAGTGGAGAATGTGACGCCCCTTGATGAGCGTTATCTGGTCAGAGATGTCGATGTTGTTCTCTTTGTAATTAGCAAAACTCGGGGAGCCCGGTCCAAGGCCGTAAATATTCGTGATGCTGATTGCCGGGAAAACGTCTGCTTTTGCAAAGGCGAGACCGAGCTTAGCCGGATAGCCAAGACCAAGTGTGTTAGGCGTGATCAAATCGTACTCGCCCATGAACCCGATTCGAGCTTCGTTGATCATGTGTGGAGTGATTGTCCAGTAGTCTGAGAGCTGGTTGGTCGTGTTGAAAATGTCAGAGTTGGTACAGTTGAGCGGGCACACAGGACCGGTCCCGATACTGGGGCCGTCATTCCACGATGCCGAACCCGTGATCCGGTTGTTGCTGGTTACATCGGCGTCAAAGCGTCCGAAGTATTTCCGCTTCGGCGGGTTTCGGGATGGGAACTGGTACGCATAATTGTTGGTCGTGACGCCATTCACAACATTACCCGTCCTGTTCGGCAGAGGAAAGTACGACTGAATATTCTTCGCTACCGTATCGAACGTAGACGCGGGAATCTGATTGTTGAGGAATGGCTGCCGGGTCACGACGTTGGTTGCGGGATCTACGGTCTGCGTTGCCGGATTATAAATAGGATTGAGACCGCTGAAATCACCAGAACGCATGGCGAGCGTCGGGACCGAGATCAAGCTTACCGCTCCTGTGCTATGGCTCAATATGGTTTCCATCGCGAAGAAAGCGAAGATCTTATTCTTGATCAGCGGGCCGCCGATGTTGCCCCCGAAGTCGTTGAAGTGGATGGGAGCATTTCGCCCGGCGGTGCCGTTGAAGCCGAATGGAGCGGCATTCAAAGCGGTGTTCTTGAAATAGTCGTACGCCATGCCGTGGTATCCGTTACTTCCGCCCTTGCTGATCTGGTTGTAGAGGATACCGCCGGTACCGTATTGCGCAGAGAACAGCGAATCGCTCATTTTTACTTCGGCGATGGTATCGAAAATAGGAGTGTTGATAACGTTATTGCTCATGGGCGAACTGGTGGACGCGCCGTCCATCAAGGCGTTGGAAAACGGCATGCTTCCGTTGACCGATACGCCTCCCATACCTGCGCTGGCATTATTTGATCCATTGCCACGCGTCCCCGGCAGGAACGTAAGAATCGACTGCCAATCCGGAGTCCCTCCGGTCTGCGGCAGCACGGCCAGGGTTTCCTGGGGCACCGTAGAGGAAATTTCAGCGGTAGTCGTCTCAAGCAAAGGTCCCGCCGCATCCTCGACAACGATCTGTTGCGTCGACTGGCCCACCGTCATCTGTATGTTCAAACCGATGACCCCGGCGCTCAGCGTCATGGGTCCGCGCTGTACCGACGTGAAGCCCTCCTTTTTGAAAAGGAGAATGTAACGGTCAGCCGGGACGAGGGGGCCGGTGTCATAAAGACCGGAGGAATTTGTGGTGAGAGATCGTTCCGTGTTTTTGTCGAGATCCTGCACTGTGATGGTCACACCGGGAATGACCCCTCCCGATGCGTCCGTGACACTGCCGTTAACGTCAGCGGAATTCGTCGCCTGTCCCCAGACGGGAGCGACGAGCGTGACGGAGAGTAGAAAAGTAGCGAGAAACTTCATGGTTACCCCTAGAGGAAGCGTTTACTAAATCTCTGTAATTTTATTGAAAAAAACCGCTCCTGTCAAGGCCGGGCGTCCTCGCCCGGCGACCGGTTGCCCCTATGAAACGCGGTATATTGGCTCTTCAGTTTTCTGTAGACCCCCGAGACTGGGGAAGGACCGCAAATCACAGAGGATAGCTCATCGTTGGCATCCGGGCTTCCGTAAGCGTTTACGTTAATTGGGATAAAAACCGGAGCAAGGAACCACGCCGCCGCCCTGGCGTACGCAATAGAAATGATCGGCGTTGAGGTTGGTCAGCGTTTCGGTTTTACCGAAAGGCCATGTGATCTCTACTTTGTCGACCCGTTGCCGATCCCCCAGGCCGAAATGCAGACGCAGGTCGTTCTGCGAAAGGTAACTGCCTCCGCTCCTCACTTCGTCCGATTGCGCCGTGCCGCCGGCGATAACCTTCACGCGGGCATTCAGGGCGAGTTTGTTGCCCGTGGCGCCCGCCAGTTCGAATGAGATCCAATGATTTCGCCGCCCGCCTTCGGGCCGAAGAATAACGGGCTCGCCTTCCAGATTCTCGATCACAATTTCCTGCGCTCCATCGTTGAACAGATCGCCGACCGCGAGGCCGCGTCCCACGCGCGGAACTTTCAATGCCGGCCCCACCTCGCCGCTTGCGTCGTGAAATGTGCCATCCCGCCGATTCAGAAAGAGTTGGGTGGGCTCGCGGAAAGTGATGCCGATCTTCGCGTCGTCAATCTGCGGATAGACATGGCCGTTGGCCAGAATGAGGTCCAGCCAGCCGTCGTTATCGGGGTCGAAGAACGCGTCTCCCCAACCGACGTAGTGGGTCGTCGGCTGCGCGACATGGGAAATACTGGAAACATCCGTGAAATTCAGCCCGCCGTCGTTGCGGAAAAGCTCGAAATACTGCTCGCTGAAGTGGCTCAGTCCGATTGAGAAAAAACCCGTGTGCAGGTAATCCCCGAGGGCCACACCCATATTTGCCAGTGCCTTGCCGTTTTCATCCAGCGCCACCCCCGCCTGAAAGCCCATCTCGGTGAAGCGGCCTTTGCCGTCATTCCGGTAGAGATAATTGTTCGCGCCATCATTGGCGACGAACAGGTCGGGTTTGCCATCATTATCCAGGTCCGACCAGACGGCGGTCAGGCCCAGCAGGTTCGCCTTATCGTCGACGCCCGCGGACTTTGAAACATCGGTAAATGTTCCATCACCGTTATTGCGGTAGAGATTGTCCGGCGATCCTTTCAGGCCCGCGGGCCCGCACTGGACTTTTATCGTGTGATACGTGCAGGTAACCATGGACCCAAAGGCGGGCAGGTCGTGCAGATCGAAGGCCGCGTAGTGAGAGATGAACAGATCCTGCAATCCATCGCCATCGTAGTCTCCAAAAGCCGCGCCCATGGCCCACAGCTTGTCGCCGGCCAGTCCGGCCTCTTTCGTCACGTTGCGAAAAGTTCCGTCGCCGTTGTTCCGATAAAGAACAACGCCGCCGAAGCAGGTCACCACGAGGTCCGGCCAGCGATCGTTGTTGTAGTCTCCCACCGAAGCGCCATTCGCCCAGCACGGATAACCGACCCCGGCCTTTTCGGTGACGTCGGTGAACGTGCCATCGCGATTGTTGTGGAAAAGCGCACTACGGGCCTTCTTGCCAGCCAGTTGCATATCCACGTCGGGCGCGTTGGTGAAATAGATGTCGGGCCAGCCATCGCGGTCGTAATCGATCAGCGCCACGCCGCCGCTCATCGACTCCACGAGGTATTTTTTGTCGGGCGAAGCCAGATGATTAAAACGAATTTTTGTCGCGGCGGTGATGTCGACCAGTTGCAGAACAGCCGACCCGCCCGCGCGCTGAGCGCGAAGACCAAGAGCCAGTGCCGCGACGCAGCCAATCGTCGCCAGGATAGGACTTATCGGGCGCCTCACATCGGGTTCGCGGGGCCGGACATCTGCCGGAAGGCTTTGCCAAGTTTATCTTTGACGTCCTGATAGTGATGGAAGGCATCGAGCTCGCGGTCCGCATCGGCGGTCCGGCCCGCGCGCCGATAAAGTGCGGCAAGGCGAAAATGAGCCACGATGTTGCTCGGATCGCCCTTGACTGCGCTTTCGAGTAATGTCAGCGCTTCGCTCTGCCGATTCAGGGAGATGAAGGCAATGGCGAGCCCGGTTTGAGCTTCGGAATCCGCTGGTTGCAGCGCCAGAGCCTTCTTGAAGGCTTCTTCGGCCGCCTTCAAATCGCCTTTTGCCGCGTCTATTCCACCCAGCTCGCGCCAGGACAACTCATCGAACGGATTCGCCTGAATTGCCGCTTTGTACTCGGCCTCGGCCTGCGCATTGAGTGTGGGATCGGACGAGGTCCGCAGTTGCTCGGCAAGCTCATAGTGGACACCGGGCAGGGCCGGCTTCAAGCGGATGGCTTCACGATAATGGGTGATCGCGTTTGCATGATCTCCCTGACGGGCAAGCTCGTTGGCCATAATCATTTTCATCTCAGCGGAGCCGGGAGCGGCGATCGTCATGCTGAGCAGGCTTTGATCCATGATCTGCCGTGCGAGCCGGTAGGCGGCGAAGAGGATTTGTGGGTCTTGCGGCGCGAGGCCGCGCAGGCTTGCCGCGATCGACAGCGCACTGTCAAATTGCGATGCGGCAGCGTGTAGTTCAATCAGTTCGAGCCCCGCCTGAATTTTGATTTTCGGGTCGTCGAGATGGGGGAAAGCCCGATCGAGCTCGTTGCGCGCGGCGATCGGATCGCCGGTGCGCTTCTCGGCAATACCGAGCAGGGCCTCGATCTGCCAAAGATCGGGCTGGGCCTGAACGGCCGCGCGCATGTGCGGGATCGCTTCGGTGTATTTGCCGTCGAAGAAAAGAAGCACGCCCAGATTGCCCTGGGCGTCCGAGTTTTTCGGGTCGAGCGAAACGATGTCGCGGAGCACCGGAATGGCCAGTTGCGGCTTCTGTTGCTGGAGATATTGCTGAACCTGTTTTTCGAGCGTTCCAATTTTGGGGGAGCTTTGCGCGTAAAAGGCCGGCGGGCAAAGAGCGATGAGAAGGAAGACGGAATTTCTCACGTTTCAACCATCTATATCATGTCGT